>JAAAPH010000177.1 GCA_009908415.1 Bacteroidota bacterium | reverse complement strand
CCAGCAGGTTCAGTTCAACGCCGCCGCGCTCCCGAGCGGGGTCTACGTCGTCCGGCTCACGAGCGACGGCGCGACGCGCACCCAAACGATCACCGTGGTGCGGTGACCCCGCTCCGTTTTCCTGCTCCTACCGGTGTACGGGCGTCCATCGAGCGGTTTCCCAACGTGAACCTACCGGTTCCGCCCGTAGGCCTCGTGGCTGGAGACCCAGTCGGACGAGGAGATGGCGGCGCCGAGTGAGATCTCGCCGGCCAGCGCCACAGCCGCCACGATCTCAGCGAACTTGTGCACCTTGCCCTTGCCGTAGCAGTCCATCAGCTCCAGGCACTCGCGCTGCGTGGCCAGACTGGTGCCGCCGCCGTACGTCGCCACGATAAGCGATGGGATGGTAAGCGATATGTAGAGATCGCCGTCGTCTGTGATGTTGGTATACAGCACACCCGCTGACGACTCAGAGACGTTCGCGACGTCCTGCCCCGTGGCGATGAACATGGCCGTGATGGCATTCGGCGAGTGGGCGCCGTTGTTGTTCGCCCCGGACAGGAAGGCGCCGATCGTGCCGACATTCCAGTGGTAGTGCAGCTGCTCCGGCTCCACGCGCATCTGCTGGATGAGCACGTCACGATCGATCACCGTCTCGGCCGTCACGCGCTTGCCGCGGGTGCGCATCACGTTGACCTGCGAGGCCTTCTTGTCGGTGGCGAAGTTGGACTCCAGGTAGAAGTGCTGGATGGGATCGGGGTAGTGGTCCATCACCCAGCCGCACGCGGCGAAGGTGGCGCGCCCCACCATGTTCTGGCCGGCCGCATCGCCCGTCGTGTAGTTGAAGCGGAGGTAGACGAAGTTGTTGGACAGGTACGAGTCGATGTATTGGAGCTCGGCCACGCTGGAGGTCGCTTCGGCCTCCTCGCGGATCTCATCCACGTGGTCGATGACCCAGTTTTTGAACTCGCGCCCTTCCCGCGCATCGTTGAAGACGAAGACGGGCGCGCGCTGCATGTAGTCGCCCACGATGGTGCTTTTAATCCCGCCGCTCAGGTTGGCCACCTTGATGCCCCGGTTGTACGAGGCGACGAGCGTGCCCTCCGAGGTCGCCAACGGGATCAGATAGTCGCCACCGGCGTGCTCGCCGTTGACGGTGAGCGGCCCGGCGATGCCGAGCGGCACCTGCGACACGCCCGTGAAGTGCTCGACGTTGCCCTGGCAAGTGTGTGGGTCGAACGAGTAGTGCGCCGTGTGCTCCAGGGTCTTGCCCGTAAACTCCTCGACGAAGGCCTGCCGCTCCTGGATGATGGCCTCGCTGTAATCATCAGCCTCATCGCGGGGGATGCGCGTGATGTCGAGCTCCTCCTCGGTGATCGCGTCCTCAACCTTCAGGTTGAGCTCGCCGAAGGGGTCGCTTCGGAAGACGACCTCAATCTGATGCTTGCCCTTGTCGAGATGATCGACGTCAGCCACGATGCTAACTGTTCGCCGCAGCGGAAAGTCGATCGGCTGATCGGACGAGATCTCGCCCGGGGCGTACGCCTCTCCGTTGCCCATGTGCAACTTGATCTGATCCTTGGCGACCGACGTGCCGTCGATCTTCACGTCGAGCAGCCCCGTGAAGGTCGCATCGGCCAGGCGGTTCTTGATGGCGAACTGCACGCCCTGGTCGGTGTTCTCCAGGCTGCCAAAGGTGTACAGCTGCTTCAGCAGCATGCTCGGGACAAACATGGTCGGATCGGGTTGTCGGGAAATACGGTTCAGGTGGAGGTTGGCGAAGGAAGGAGTGGACGCGGAGACATACGAGCCGAAGAGACGGAGAAACGAGGAGACACGAAAAATGATCTTCGTGTCGTCGCCTCTTCGATTCTTCGACCCCTCATTGCTCGGCGCCGGGCTCGAAGTGCGCGTGCAGCCAGCCGTCCGCCAACTCGCTGTGTGTTAGGCTATAATAACTCAAAAAGTTGGGCAAGGCGTAATTGCGGCGCTGATTCTTCACCTGCACGACGAGCTCATCGCCGAACTGCTGCGCGGTGACGTCCTCCGCGTCCGTAAAGGGAAGCCGGATGTCGATGGTGTAGGCGCCGTTGTCGCTCCGCACGCGGTACGTGGGCTCGTCGTAGAACACGTCGGCCGGGTCGCGCCCGGCGTACATCCCCGCGCCGATCTCATCGAGTAGGTCGATGCCGAACACCTCGTGGCCGAGGTGGGGCACCTGCAGGATGGGCAGCGGCGCGAAGCTGCGTTCGATCTCGTCCAGGTACTCCTGCTGCGCAGCCCGGTAGCGCGCGAAGAAGTCGCCGCCCGACGCGTCGTCCGGCAGCACGCGGTTTACGATGGCGGCATCCACGCCGTAGCCGTAGAGCTGAAGGTACGTGTAGGCGCGCCGCGCCTCGTCGATGACCATTTTCTCGGGATTCATCACGAGCCGGACGGACGTGCGCTGGGGGTCGGTGAGCACGTCCTGGATGGCCTCCAGCTGGCCGAAGATGGTTTCCAATTCGTCGTAGCCCTTGTCGAGCGGGATACCGGTTGTCTTCCGCACGCCAAACCCCAAAGACTTGACGGCGAGCTTCTGGAACGGGAACGCCTTCGAGAGCCACCACTGTGTGACCTGCGGCAGCGTGAGGAGCGTGAGCGTCTCGCCCGTCGGCGCGCTGTCGACGATGATGAGGTCGTAATCGCCCTCCCGCTCGAACTGCTCCAGCCACAGCAGCACCGAGCCTTCGTTCATGCCCGGCAGCGCAGCCAGCTCTTCGGCAGCCACCTGATCGACCCCCTGCCACTTGAACACCGTGAGCATCAGCGCGCGCATGTTGCCCCAGTACTTCTTCATGGAGTAGTAGAGGTCGACCTCCTGCGCGAAGAGGTTCTCGACGATCTCTTGCGGCTCGGGGCCGAGCTCCTGGTCGAGCGCATCGGCCAAACTGTGGGCGGGGTCGGAGGAGAGGACGAGCGTCTTGTGCCCCTGCCGCGCCGCGTGCAGCGCCGTGGCCGCCGCGCACGTGGTTTTGCCGGTGCCGCCCTTGCCCGTAAAAAGAAGAATGCGCGCGCTCATGAGATCGACCGGAGATGAGGAGGGAACAGCAGAGCGTGTACGTAACGGCGAGCGCTACGAGGCGTTCTCGGGGAGAAGGGGGCCGACGACACCATGCGACCCGGTGATCAGCAGTACATCGTGCGGCCCCGCATGGCGCTCGAAGTGGGCCTGCACGGCATCAACGGCGGCGGGCTCGGCGACAGTGGCGCCCTCCGCTTCGAGCACGGCCGCGACCTCGCCGGCCGGCATGGCTCGGGGGGCGTCGAACTGGAGCGGGATCACCGTCGCACCAGCCTGTGCGAGCAGCCGCGCCATGGCAACGACATCCTTGTCCTGCACGCCGCCAAAGGCCACATGCAGCCCCCCCTCGGGCTGCCGCCCCGTAAGCGTGCGCACAGCGTCCAGCGCGGCAGCGAGTCCGCTGGGGTTGTGCGCAGCGTCGGCGACGACGAGCGGGTCGGTGCGCAGCACGTCGAACCGGCCACGCAGGCCTGCGAGCCGTCGCACGTCGCGCAGCCCCTCGCGGATGGCTCCGGCATCGAGCGCCAGCAGCTCAGCCGCCCGCACGGCCAGGACCGCATTCTGGCGCTGATACGCACCGTGCAGTCCAACCTGAAGCCCGTCGTACGTCCGGACCGGCGTCTCCACGTCTATCGTCATGCCCTCCAGCGTCGTCGCGGCGCGGCGCACGGTGATCTCGCGCGCGGTCTCATGCAGCGGCGCGGCGCGCTCGGCGGCTACCTCGCGGATGACCGCGAGCGCCTCCGGGTGCGTACCGCCCGTCAGCACAGGCACATGTCGCTTGATGATGCCGGCCTTCTCGCGGGCGATGGCTGCCAGCGTGTCGCCCAGCAGCGCCGTGTGCTCCAGGTCGATGCTCGTGATGATCGCCAATTCCGGTTGTAGGATGTTGGTGGCGTCGAGCCGCCCGCCGAGGCCGACCTCGACGACGGCCCGGTCGACGTGCTGCTCGGCAAAGTAGCGGAAGCTAAGAGCCACCGTCGCCTCGAAGAAGCTCGGCGCGATGCGCTCGAACGCGCTGCGGTATCGGGCGACGGCCTCGGCCAGCCACTCGGCCGGGGCGGGCACGCCGTCGATCCGCATCCGCTCGGTGACGTGCAGCAGGTGGGGCGACGTGTGCAGCCCGGTCCGCTGCCCGTCCGCCGTTGCGATGGCGGCAATCATCGACGCCGTCGACCCCTTGCCGTTCGTGCCGGCGACGTGCACGCTGGGAAAGGCCTCATGCGGGCGGTCCATCGCATCCATCAGCGCCTCCATGCGCTCCAACCCCGGCTTGTAGGCATCGTCGGCCACCCCGGCGTAGCGCGGCAGGGCGTGGAGGGTTGCGAGGGCGTTGTCGGTGGTCATGTCGGGGAAACGGGGGATGGGGGAGAACGTTGAGAGGCGAAGAGACGGTGCATCGAGGAGGCGATGAAAGGGCTACTGTCCTCGGTTCTTCGATTTCTCGGCTCCTCGTGTCCCCGCTCTATTCATCCACTCAATCCGCCGCCGGTCGCCGCCCTGATGGGTGAGGCGCAGGCGGATCGTGTCGCCGGGGAGCAGCATCTCGATGCGGCCCGGCCATTCGATGAGGCAGAGCCCCTCGTCGTAGAAGTAGTCTTCGTAGCCCAGCTCGTAGAACTCGTCGGGGTCATCCACGCGGTACGCGTCGATGTGATAGATCGGACATTCCCCTGTGTACTCGTGGACGATGGTGAACGTCGGGCTGCTAACGTCCTCCGGCGGTACGCCGAGCGCTCGCGCAATCCCCTTCACGAGGTGCGTCTTGCCCGCGCCCAAATCGCCGTACAGCGCCACGATGTCGCCCGGCTGGAGGTGCACCGCCACCCGCTCGCCCAGCGCGATCGTTTCCTCGACGGAGGCGGTTTCGACCGGTAAGATGTCTGCAAGCGTGGTCGTCTGCACAGAGAGTATGTAGCTGGAAACTGAGAAACGAGGAGGCGAAGGGCGCTCCTCTTCGATTCTTCGTCTCCCCGACTCATCGGTTCCGTCTACGACTTCGACCGCATCGTCGCCACCGGCAGGATCATCTCCTGGAGCGAGGCCCCACCGTGCTGCATGGTGTCGCGATACAGCCTTTCGTAGTGATGAAAATTGGTCGGGTACACAAAGTAGTAATCCTCCTTCGCGATGATGTAGTTCGTGTTCATGTTGTGCGGCGGCAGCCCGAACACCTCGGGATCTTTTACGAAGATGGCGTCCTGCTCGTCGCATTTCAGGTTGCGGCCGTACTTGTAGCGCAGCGCCGTCGACGTCTCTCGGTCGCCGATCACCTTCGTGGAGCGCAGGCTGCGGATGGCGCCGTGGTCGGTGGTGATGACGACGGTGGCGTCGGTGCGGGCGAGGTCGCGGAGCGCGTCGTAGAGCCACGAGTGCTCGAACCAGGTGCGCGTGAGGGCGCGATACGCCTGCTCGTCCGGCGCTAGCTCCTTGATCACGTCCGAGTCGGAGCGGCTGTGGGCGAGGATGTCCACGAAGTTGACGACGACGGCGGCCAGGTCGTGCTGGGTGAGGTTGTTGACCTGCTGCGCGAAGGTGCGCCCGTCCTCCGTGGCGATGAGCTTATCGTAACGGATGCTGGCGTCCACGTGGTGGCGGTCGAGTTGGTCGTGCAGCAGCGCCTCCTCGTACTGATTCCGGCTATGCTCGTCCTCCTCGGCCATGGCCCACACCTGCGGGAAGCGCTCTGTCATATCGCGGGGCAACAGCCCGCTAAAGATGGCGTTGCGCGCGTACGGCGTGGCCGTGGGCAGGATGCCGTAGTAGAAGTCGAAGTCGATGTCGTAGTGCGGACGCAGCAGCTTCTCAAACTCCAGCCACTGGTCGTACCGCATGCAGTCGATCACAAAGAAGATGACGGGGCCGGCCTCACGCTCTACCTCGGGCAACACGTACCGCTCCACAACTTCGTGCGAGAGGACGGGGCGCTCTTCATCCGGCGCCCGGCCGATGTCCGCAATCCAGTCGGCATAGTCGTCCTCCACGAAGTCGCCGAAGACGCGGTTGGCGTCGCGGAACTGGTCGTCCAGGATCTCCCGAGCCCCCTCGTCGCCTTCCAGCTCCAGGTCGTAGCGGACGAGCTCCTTGTACAGCGCCACCCACTCCGCGTGCGAGAGCGGTTCGCGGAGACGCTGCGCGATGCGGTTGAACGATTGCAGGTAGCGCTGCGAGAGCGACTCCTGCCGCAGCTTGCTCTGCTCAAGCAGCCGCTTGCAGGTAAGCAGGATCTGGCTCGGATTGACGGGCTTCGTGAGGTAGTCGCTGATCTGCCCGCCGAGCGCCTCTTCCATGAGCCGCTCTTCCTCGCTCTTGGTGACCATCACCACGGGCACCTCGGGCCGCACGCCTTTGATCCTCGACAGCGTCTCCAGCCCGTCCATGCCGGGCATCTGTTCGTCGAGGAGCACGACCTCGAAGGGGTGCGCCCTGACCTGCTCCACGGCATCGGCCCCGTTCGTCACGCTGACGACGTCGTAGCCTTTGTCTTCCAGAAAAATGAGATGGGGGCGCAACAGATCGATTTCATCGTCGGCCCAGAGGATGCGCGGTGCGTCAGGCATAACAGTAGCACAGGAAGTACATGGCGATTTTCGAATTTGTGGCCATCGATTAGGATGCCCCGTCGTATCAGTCTGTCATGCAGTATGCGTCATTCGAAAATCGGGGGCCGTCATTCGGAGGGCGACCACACGGTCGTCCCGCTGGGGTCGATGTAGCCGAGCCCGTCCTCGGTTCGGACGAGGGCCAACCCGCCGGAGAAGTCCCACGCCTGGTCGAACCGGGGCTCGATCACGACGGTGCCCGCCCGGTCGATGTAGCCCCATGCGCCGCCGATCTTCACCCGGGCGCGGCCTTCCGAGAAGTACCCGGCCTGGTCGTAACGTGGCTCAATGACGATCTCGCCTTCTGCGTTGCGGTAGCCGTACTGCTCGCCGACTTTGACGCGCCCGAACGCCGGCTCCGGATCGTACTCTTCCAGCATGCGCGGGTCGAGGTCGAAGCGCGGATCGATGACGACCTCGCCGGCTGGATCGATGAACCCCCACTGAGTGTCAACCTGCACGGGGGCCAGTCCATCCGAGAAGTGCCACGCGTCGGCAAACTGCGGCTCGACGACGACAGCTCCGGAGCGGTCGATGTAGCCGAACCGCCCGTCCCGCCGCACCAGCGCGCGATCGTTGTCGGCAAACGGCCAGGCGGCATCGAACGCCGGCTCGATGACGAGCGCACCCTCTCGGTCGATGTACCCCCACTGATCGTCCTGCACCACCGGAAAGAGACGGGCGGCCTCGTCGTCCGACGCGGAGCGCCCCACGCATGCGGCCAGCAGGGTCGCGAGTCCAAGCACGATCGCCGCGTGGCATCGGAACCGGCGACCTAAGCAACAGATCATGCGGGTTTTTTTCCCTCGTGGAATGGAAGATGTGAGAACCGTTCGGTATACCTACCGCCCGTCGGAAAGTTTGTTGATCGAACCAGTGACCCCACCGAGTCCACCATACATGGATGGGGATAGTCGCCGTAGGTGGAGAGGCCGCGGAGGAGGATCGCCTTGGCAGGCAATGCATCGTTCGTTAGGTTGTGGCCAACCGTTTCTCTTCCGCGTCTTTGTCGATGGCCCGCGCGCTGATCATGTCCCCCGAGCGCTCCTTCCTTCCCCACACCGAGGCTGCGCTGCTCGTGGCGCTCGCCCGCTCCGAGGGTGTGCCTGCCGACCGCGTCGCGGCCCTCCTTCAGCGCGATCTCGACTGGGACCGGCTGATTCGCCTCGCAGGCGCACACGACGTGATACCTTTCCTCTATCACCACCTGAAGGGGCGGGCTGATGCGGTGCCGGCCGACGTGCTGCAAGACCTCCGAGCGATCTATTTCCACCAGTTCCGACGCAGCATCCAAATCCGCGGTGAGCTGCCCCGCCTGCTCGCCCACCTCGACGACCACGGCATCGAGGCCCTGCCGTTCAAAGGGCCGGTGCTCGCCGCCCTCGCGTACCGGGACGAAAACCTGCGCACGTTCACCGACCTCGACCTGCTCATTCGCAAGGGCGACGTGGAACGCACGATCGGGGCGCTGACCGCGGCTGGATTCAAGGCCAAGAATCCGCTCCAGCCGAATTACGACACGACGTGGGATACGTACGCGCCCTGGCACCGCCCGCACGGCAACGCGAACGGCTACGTGCGCGACGAGGGCACACCCGGCGCGTTGCACGTGGACATCCACTGGGGCCTGGCCTCGCGGTACTTTCTCTTTCCGATGGAGCCGGATGGGCTCTGGACGCGGCGCTCGTCCGTCACGCTCGATAACGGCGCCACCGTCTCAACGTTCTCGCCGGAGGATACACTGCTCTTCCAATGCATGCACGCTGCGAAAGACGCCTATTACCGCCTGGGCCACATCTGCGACCTTGCCGAGCTGCTGCGCACGCACCCCGACCTGGACGTGGCAACCGTACTGGAGCGGGCCCATGCCCTGCACAGTGAACAGATGGTGCTCCTCGGCCTGCGCCTGAGCCACACGGTGCTGGATGCGCCCCTACCCAGCCCCATACGACGCCGGGTGCTTGAACACGAAGCCGCCGCGCAGCTGGCCCGCCACGTGCAGCAGGCCCTGTTTCACGCTCGCCACGGCGTGCCCCGCCTCCTCCACCTGATCCAGTTCCACCTGCGCGTGCGCGACCGGACACGCGACGGACTCGGGGCCGCCTACCATTCGCTCCGCACGAGCCTGCAATCCGTGCTGTAAGTTTCGGCTCCGGACGCAGCACGCCCCTGTCCAACCTGAACGCCCACGGGCCGGTGACTGGACTACTCGTCCTCCGAACCCACCGGTTCAACAAGCCCTTCCTCGCTCAATTCTTCCAGAAAAGACTCCACGTAGTCGAGCGCCTCGTCGTGCGTGACTTCCCACTCTTCTGTGATGGCCGTGGCGATGGCCTCGGCATCTTGGCCGTCGGAAAGCAGCTCCCACACGCGGCTGCCTGTCTCGTTGAGCGAGTAGTACTGCTGCGTCTCCAGGCTGAGCAGGACCGCCTCCTCCTCATCGAGCTGCGTGGAAACGACGTCGGAGCTGGGGCGATAGGTGGCCATACCCGGTAAGCCGATTGGTTTACGATGCGCTGATCAGAGACTAGAATCCGCACGGCCTAAAGTCAACCCCCGGCCGGAACGCCGTGCCCGGCCGGTCGTGCCATGGATGCCGGCTCAGCCCTTCCGCTGCCCTGTCCGCTCGCAACCATGCCCCAGCACTACCACCTCCACGGCCTCCGCATCCGCAGTGCAAGCGACCACCCTGCGGTGGACCGGATGCTACGCCGCACATTGCGGTATAAAGGGGCTGAAGCGACCGCCGGCGCCGACGCCGCTGACCTCATGCTCGACTTCAGCCTGGAGCGCGCAGCGTCCGCGATACCCGACGCTGCCCGCCACCTGGGTGATAGCGAACACGGCGATATCGGCGTGTGGACGACCGACGACCGCATGTTTCTACGCCGTGGCGACGCGATGGTCAGCCTCCATCCCGCGTCGGGCCGGGCCGAAGCGGCTCTTGCGCCGGACCTCCTCGCGGCCCACGCCACCCAGCGGCGTGATCCGTTGTTCTACCTGATCACCTTCAGCCTCGTCATCCTGCTGCGCTACCGCGGATGGTTTGCACTGCACACGGCGGCGTTGGCCCGCGATGGCCGGGGCCTGCTTCTCGTCGCGCAAAGCGACAGCGGAAAATCCACGGCGACGCTTCACCTCGTGCGCCACGGCTGGCATTACCTATCGGACGATACCGTGCTGCTGCGTCCTGTGGGCAGCCGGGTGCAGGCCCACTCCTTCCGCCGCAACTTTTGCGTAGACCCCGACGCGACGGCGCACTTCCCCGAGCTAGCGGGGCACGACTGGCCGCCCTCACTGAGCGACGCGACCAAGTGGCAAGTGGACGTCGAGAAGATCTACCCGGGACAGTTTTCGCCCACGTGTACGCCGCACCTCCTCGTGCTGCCCGAGATCGCCGACGCGCCGGAGAGCCATGTGGAGCCCGTAGATGCCAAGGTGGCGCTCGCGCAGCTCATCGACCAGGGCGCCCTCTTTCTGACGCCCGACCGGTCCATCGCCAACCGGCACCTCGACCTGTTCGGCCAACTCATCGACCAGACGCGCACGTATCGCCTCCACGCGGGCCGGGACCTGCTGGAAGACGACCGCGCCATCCACGCGCTGCTCGCGCCGCTGCTCGACCCGAATACGGCCCCGGATTGAGAGGCTGCGCGACCGGGGTTGGCATAATAACCGCTTTGCCGTACCTTCAAGGCGATTGACCGCTCAGCCTGTACACTGCCCTCACCAAGCAACCTCAATCCGATGGATACAACCGACCCCGCCCGCAAGCCCTTCGTCCCGCCCACGCTGGAACGCCTCGACGACCTCGTGCAGGCGACAAGCCAGAAATTTCCGCCTCCTCCAGCCTCATAACACACAGCGATGAAACCCACGCGTTTTCCCTCGGCATTCCCTACCGCACGCGCACCATGGGGATGGTCGCCTGCGATCCGCCGGCGATGAGGCGCGCGTAGTATATGCCGGTCGCCGCGCGGGATGGAGGCGTCCAGGTGACCGTGTAGCGGCCCGGGAAGCGGCGGTCGTTGACGAGGACGGCCACCTCACGCCCCAGGGCATCGTACACGGCAAGGTGCACATCCACCCCGTTGATGCGCGTGTCGGAGATGGTGTAGCTGATCGTCGTCCGGTCGCGAAATGGATTCGGGTGATTGTGGGATAGCCGGAACTGCGCCGGCAGCGGCTGCAACGCTTCGATGGCGTACGCCACCGTTTGCCCAATCACAGGCACGGGGCTCAGCACCACCTCGGCCTTGGTACCTTCTGGGCCTTGCGACATGAACTCGACGAAGTTGGGTACGCCGGGCTCTACCAACGCGGCGACGTTGACGGTGATGGTGCCGTACTCGGGCATCAGAAAGGCATTCACGCTGCGCTGCACCTCGGCCGGATCCGACACCATCTTGAACCGGTGCCCGTTCAGATCCACGTGGATGCGCGTCAGGCCCTCGTTTTCCACGTAAAACAGCGTGTCGATCGCCAGCATCTCGATGCGCTCCGTCCCGGCCCGTGCAGGCTCCTCGACCGGCTGCGCGACCGGTACCGACAGCACCGGACGGCTGTCGGTGCCGGCCGGCGCTTGCGCCCATGCCCACCCGCTGCTGCTGCACAGGAGCAGCGCCAGAACGATTCGCAGCAGGGCCGGCGTTCGGGGTCGTGCGCGCGTCATGGATGCAATCGGTCGCTGGAGCCGAGGCGGGTACGGACCGGCTGGTTCGTGCACCGACCGGTCCGGCCCCGACTCACTGTTCTTGATCTACTTCACGATGGTCATGCGCCGGGTGGCCGTGTAGTCTCGCGCCTTCATGCGGTAGAGGTACACGCCGCTGGCCAGCTTGCGCCCCGAGGCGGAGCGGCCGTCCCACGTCACCTCGTAGGTGCCCGGCGCCATCTGGCGATTCACCAGGGTGGCCACGCGGCGCCCCGTGATGTCGAACACTTCGATGGTGACCGGGCTCGGCTCCGCCACGCGAAACTCGATGGCCGTGGGGCCCGGTGAGGGGTTCGGATAGTTGCCGTTCAGCTCGAACGCCATGGGCGCGGTGGCCGAGAGCTGCTGCACGACCGGGTCGCACATCGCCGCGTTGCCGGCCGCGTCGCGCACCTCGAACTCCAGGGCTGCCCCCTTGCTCGTGTCGAGCCAGAAGGCGCGGACGTCGATCGACTTCGCCCCGTCGCCGCTGAGCACGATCTCGTCGCCCTCGGCGTAGGGGCCGACGTATCCATTGCCCGTATCGTAGTTGAATTCCAGATTTTCCACGCGGGTCATCGTCATCTCGGTGATGCCCTTGTTATCCCGGGCTGAGGTGATCACTGCCCACTGCCCGTCGACGCGCTGCACGGCAATCTCGCCACAGACCGGCGCCCTGTCATCATTCCCGCCGTCACTGACGGCCGGGTCGTCGCACTCCTCGGCGTTGTTGTAGGCGTCCAGTTGGTCTTTGAGGGCATCGGCGTCGTTTTTGGCCGGCCCGTTCGGGTCGCTGCCCGGCGGATGCGCCTCCAGGAAAGCATCGGCGTCATCGACTACGTCCTGGATGGTGGGAGCGGATCCGGAGGCCAGGTTGAGCTTGGTCGCCACAAGGTGCGTGGCCAGGCGCGTGGCGGCGTCCGGACCGTTTGCGTCGAGGAAGTCCACCAGCGCTGGACCGTCGTACGTCTCGCCGCCGATCGTGAGCGTGGTGACGGGCCAGTCGTCCGGGTAGTGCGTCTTCCAGAAGCCCGGCGTGCGCGCACAGAAGAAGCCATCGGTGCCCTCATCGGCCGCACAGTCCACGGCGACCGGTACGGTCCCCAGCACGGCGTTACTGGCCGCGTTGCGGAATTGAAGATCGAACGTGCCACTGATCTCCGTCCCGTCGCCGATAAACGTCGCCTCAAACGGCGCCGTGCCCCCGGGCGCTACGTCCGCGACGACCTCCGGAGCGAACTCGAACGACAGCCCCGCCGGCAATTCGGTGGCGGCGAGGGTGACATCGATGGGGGCCGTGGTCGTCAGTTCGATGGCTTCCGTGATGGCGCCTGCCAGATCGCCGCCGAGATCGACCACCAACGGATTGTTAGTGCCGTCGACGGCGCCGGTGAGGCGCGCGATGCTGGACAGGAAGACGCTTTCGTCGTCGGTCGGGTCGGTGCTGGCGGTCGGCACCGCCTCCGGGCCGATGCCCACAACCTGCGCGCCGAGGGCATTCAGCGCATCGACCGCCTGCTGCACAGTGGCGGCTCCGGCCGGGACGGTGGCGTCCTGCACCGTGTTGTCTGGGAGCGACTTCGCATCGCTCACGAAGCCAAAGCGATCGGCCACCTCCTCTGAGCAGGCAAAGGCGCTGACCGGTTCGGTGCTGCCCGTGCCCGTGATGACCTCCGGAATAGCGCTAGCTGGGTCGAAGGAGGCCACTGAGCAGATGTCGGTAGCTAGGATCACGATTTTCTGTGCCTCCTCGCGCCAGCCGGCGCCTCCAAGCCCCCCCGATGCCGGGAGGGTATTCGACGCAAAACTCGGCACGTCGCCGCTCGGTCCCGGGCTCGTCTGCGTGCTGACCTCGCCGGCCGCACCGCTGTCCTCGGTATCCCCGTCGCCATTCCCGTCAAACCCTGCGCCGGTGGCGGCTTGGAAGAGGCCCTCCGTCACGGCGGCCTCCGGAAGGTCGCCCCCGAAGCCGGGCCCCGTGCGACTCAGGGCGGCGGCAATCAGATCATTCCGGGCGGTTTCGCCCCCCGCATCGGCTTTCGTGATGATCGGCTGGTTCAGAATGAAGGGGCGGCCGTCCGCGTATTCCTTCGAGAAGCTGTTCCCCGGCCCGCCGTAGTCCTCAAACCGGGCCACGCCGAAGCCAAACTCGACGCTCGGAAACGTCGCTTCCAAACCACCCACGAGGCTCTGGAACTGGCTCGACAGCGCGGCGACCTCGGTGGCAAAGCTTCCCGTGTCGTCGAACAGGAGCAGCACATCCACCTTGTCTGTGGTGGTCTGATCGGGCAGGGTGAGGCTCACGTCGCGCATCTCCTGCCCCCCGGTGCAAACCTGCGCCGTGGAGCCCAGCGCAATGGACGTGGGGGACGCCGTTTGGGCTAGGCCTTGGGGCGGGACGATGAAGAGCGCGAGAACAAAAGCGAAGCAGGAGAGGGCGTATCGGTTCAGGTGCATGTGGCGCGCGCGGCTTGTGGTGGAGGTCGGGGGCGGTCCTGCGAACACCCCTCACCTCGGCAGCGCCGGTGGCCACGAGGTGGATGCCAGGGGATGCAAGACCCAGCGTCGCTGCTGAAAGCGACGATTCGGGCCTGCTCGCAAAACCGACCTCACTAGTCCACAAACTTCAGACCGCGCACCACACGCAGTCTGCATCGCACGGGACACCTCCCGACGCTCCGGTTGCTCCGCCCACGCAGTTCGAGCCGTTAAGGCAGCGCCTAGCGGCTGCAAGTGCCGCTTTTCAGGTCGTTAGCGCGCCCACCTC
>JAAAPH010000100.1 GCA_009908415.1 Bacteroidota bacterium | reverse complement strand
CCTCGGCGAGATGACGCGTGCCGGGCGGGACAAGGTGACGTTCACCACCTCGCCGACGCTCGATGCCTTCCCGGCCTGGCTGGAACAGCTCATCGCCGAGAGCACGGGCAAGGACGACACGGGCATCATCCCCGTTGCGGGCGAGCCGCTGGGCCCACCGGACGTCTACGCGACGGATCGTCTCTTCGTCCACTTCCATCTCGACGGCGACGACGATGCCGCGCAGCACGACAAGCTCGACGCGCTCGAAGCCGCCGGGCACCCGGTCGTGCGCATCACGCTGAGCGACCGCGCGGATCTGGCCCGTGAGATGTTCCGCTGGGAGGTGGCTACGGCCGCGGCCGGCGCCGTGCTCGGCATCCACCCGTTCAACCAGCCCAACGTGGAGGCCGCCAAGCAACTGGCGAAGCAGGCCATGGAAGGCAGCGGCAACGGGCAGGCCGCCATCGACGAGACAGACGCGGGTGACGCAGAGGCACTGGCCCGCGCGCTGGGTGCCTGGCTCACTGAGTCCGACGCCGACGACTACCTGTCGATCCAGGCCTACCTCGCGCCAACGGAGGCGACGACGGACGCGCTCACCCAACTCGTGGAGACGCTGCGCGATCGGCTTCAGCTGGCCACCACGCTGGGGGTCGGGCCGCGCTTCCTGCACTCGACGGGGCAACTGCACAAGGGCGGTCCGAACACGATCCTCGCCCTGCAGCTCGTCGACACGCCGAACGCCGAGGTGCCCGTGCCGGAGACGGACTTCACCTTTCGCGAGCTGATTCGTGCACAGGCCATCGGCGACTACCAGGCGCTGCGCGCGCAGGACCGCACCGTATTGCGCGTGCACCTGGGCGAGGACCCGCAGGCCGGCCTTGAGGCGCTGCAGGCGGCCGTTGCGTCGGCCCTCACGGCCGCGGCCTGACGCGCCGCCCCGGCCCGCCGCTCTGCCAGACGCCACCGCCCCGCCCCATGACGCTCGAATTCTGGTACATGCTGCCGACGGCCATTGCCATCGCCACGGTGGCGATGGCGTCCGGCGTGGGCGGGGCCACGTTCTTCGCGCCGCTCTTCATCCTGGGCCTCGGCCTCTCGCCGGAACTCGCCATCGGGGCCGGGCTCGTGATCGAGGTGTTCGGCTTTTCGAGCGGGCTCTACGCCTACATCCGCCGGAAGCTCATCGACTACCGGCTCGGCGGGGCACTGCTCGTGGCCACTGTGCCAGCCGCCATCGTGGGCACCTTCGCCGCCCATTACATCGCCGCCGACCTGCTCAAGACGGTACTCGGGATGGGCCTCTTTGCCGTAGCCGTGAGCTTCCTACGCGCGCCGGACGAAGAGCTGCACGCCCAGATGGACACCCTGGCCAACGAACCACCCGACGCGGCCGAGAGCTGCCTCGTGGCTGCCGACGGCGAGCAGATCTGCTACACCGTCTGCAACAAGACGGAGGGGCGCCTCATCGCCGGCGTTGGCGGGTTGTTCGTGGGCATGGTGTCCTCCGGCCTCGGCGAGCTGAACGGCTATTTCCTGCTCCAGCGCTGCCGCGTACCGAGCAGCGTATCGGTGGCGACCAGCGTGTTCGTCGTGGCCATCACGGCGCTCGTCGCCTCGGCCGGGCACGTGGCGCAGTTCGCGCAGGGCGGCATGGCGGATCTGACCCGCCTGCTGAACCTGCTGGCGTTCACCGTGCCCGGCGTCATCATCGGCGCACAGCTCGGGCCGATGCTGGCAAAACGCGTCTCGGACCGCGCCATGGAGATCTTCCTCGGCATCCTGTTCACCCTCACCGCCGGCCTGCTCCTCGTAGAAGCCGGCCTGCACTAATTCCTGCTCCGACCATGATCAACGCGATGGTATTCGACCTCGATGGCACGCTCGTCCAGACCGAGCGGCTCAAGGCGCAGTCCTACGCGCAGGCCGCCGTGGAGCTGTGCCCCCGCTCGGTGACCGAGGATGAGGTCATCAACGCCTACAAGGATGTCGTGGGCCGCTCGCGCGAGGAGGTCGCCACCACGCTCATGCAGCGCTTCGACCTGGCGCCCGCCGCGCGCCAGCGCATGGACGCCTACGGCGTGGACCGCCCCTGGCAGGCCTTCGTGCAAGTGCGGCTCGACTACTACGAGGACATGGTCCACGACCCCGACGTGATCCGGGCCCACCGCTGGCCCCACACGATGGACCTGCTGAATCGAGCACGCACGAACCGCTGCGCCGTGGCGCTGGCCACCACCTCGCGGCGCGACCAGGCCAACCGTGTGCTCGGGGCGCTGGACCTGACCGACACGTTCGACTTCACGGCCACGGCCGACGATGTGACGCGCACCAAGCCGCACCCCGAAATCTATCGCCTCACGGCGGTGAACCTGGGCGTGCGGCCCGACCGGATCCTGGCCATCGAAGACTCGCCCTCCGGCGTCGATGCCGCGCGCACGGCCGGCCTCCACTGCATCGCCATGACGACCGACTTCACCCGCGACGCCCTCCGCGACGCCGATGGGCTCGACGCCCGCTGGATCGTCGACGACCCCGACGCGCTCCCGAACGCCGTGCAATCCCTCATCGATGAACAGGCGGAGGCATAAATACAGGGCGAATAGCTAATGGCGAATAGTGCGTAGCCACGAAGCCACTCGCCCTTCCCGACCTCGCTACGTTTTTCACCCAAACCCCCCTCTCCTACTATGAAACTTGGAATGATTGGCCTCGGCAAGATGGGCGCGAATATGACGCGCCGTCTCCTGCGCAACGACCACGACGTCGTCGGCTTCGACCTCAGCGAAGACGCCGTGCAGGAGATTCAGGCGGCCGGCGCCGGCGGCGCCACGTCGCTCGATGCGCTGGTTGACCACCTCGACCCGCCGCGTGTGCTGTGGATGATGGTACCGGCCGGCGACCCCGTCGACCAAACTATCGACACGCTGCTGCCACTCGTGGACGACGGCGACATCCTGATCGACGGCGGCAACTCGAACTACAAGGACACGCTCCGCCGCGCCGACCGCGTGCAGGAGCACGGCGTGCATTACGTGGACGTGGGCACCTCGGGCGGCGTGTGGGGCCTGGAGCAAGGCTACAGCATGATGGTGGGCGGCCCGGATGAGGCCGTCGATGTGCTGCGGCCCGCCCTCGAAACGCTCGCGCCGGGGCCGGATAAAGGCTGGGGCCACATGGGCACCGTCGGCTCCGGGCACTTCGTCAAGATGGTGCACAACGGCATCGAGTACGGCATGATGCAAGCCTTTGCCGAGGGCTTCGACATCATGCAGGCCAAGCCTGAGTTCGACCTCGACCTGCACCAGGTCGCCGAGACGTGGCGCTTCGGGTCGGTCATCCGGTCGTGGCTCCTGGACCTGACGGCCCGCGCGCTGGAGGACGACCCCGACCTGCCCGACATCGCGCCGTGGGTGAACGACTCGGGCGAGGGGCGCTGGACGGTCAAGGAAGCCATCGACCTCGACGTACCGGCGCCTGTCATCACCGACGCGCTGATCGCCCGGCTCGACTCGCGGGTCGAAGACTCGTACACGCACAAGCTGCTCGCCGCCATGCGCAACCAGTTCGGCGGCCACGCCGTCAAATCGAGCGACGAGTGACGGTTTTCAATTGTCGATTGACAACGGTCGATTGTCGATTGACACTCCCCCCGATCGACACTCCGCCAATTACCCAATCCGCCAATTACTCTCCGTCTATGCCCAACATCGACCCCCATATTTTCGTCATCTTCGGCGCGACGGGCGACCTGACGAAGCGTAAACTGCTGCCGGCGCTCTACCACCTGATGCAGGAAAAAGACGTCGCCGCGAACTGCTACGTGCTGGGCACGGCGCGCTCGGACTGGTCGGACGAGCGGTTCCGCCGCGAGGCCCGCGAGGCGCTCGCCGAGCAGTTCTCTGAGCGCGCGTTGCTCCGGTGGTGCGACCAGAACCTGTTCTACCAGTCGCTCGGCTCCGACAGCCAGGACTACGAGGGCTTGCGCGACCGGATCCAGGCGCTGGAGGCCGAGCACGACCTGCCGGGCAACCGCGCCTTCTACCTGTCGCTGCCGCCGCGCGTGTACGGCTCCACGATCGAAGCACTCGGCGAGGTAGGCCTGAACGGCGGGCCCGGCTGGTCGCGCGTCGTCATCGAGAAACCCTTTGGGCACGATCTGGAATCGGCCCGCGCGCTCAACGACCGGGTGCATGCCCACTTCAGCGAGGATCAGGTCTACCGCATCGACCACTACCTCGGCAAGGAGACCGTCCAGAACCTCTTGGCCTTCCGATTCGGCAACGCCATCTTCGAGTCGATGTGGAATCGCGACCGGATCGAACGGGTCGAGATCACGGTCGCCGAAGACCTGGGCGTCGGGGAGCGTGCCGGCTACTACGACGACGCCGGCCACCTGCGCGACATGATGCAGAACCACCTCACGCAGCTCTTCACGCTCGTCGCCATGGAGCCGCCCTCGTCGATGAGCGCCGATGCCATCCGCAGCGAGAAGGTCAAGGTGCTCCGCTCGACGCGGCCCATCGACCCGGAGGAGGTGGTGTTTGGCCAGTATGCGGACGGGCAGTTCGATGACACGAGCGCTCCCGCGTATCGCGACGAGCCGGGCGTGCCAGATGACTCCACGACGGAGACGTTCGTGGCCCTCCCGCTGCACATCGACAACTGGCGATGGCAGGGCGTGCCGTTCCTGCTGCGCACCGGCAAACGCCTCCCCGAGAAGCGGACTCAGATCGCCGTCCACTTCGAGTGCGCCCCCGTGTCCCTCTTTCAACAGACGGACGAAGACGGCCAGCCGTGTGGCGTGGACCCGAACGTGCTCCTCATCACGCTGCAACCCGACGAAGGCTTCGACCTGCATTTCGAGGTCAAGACGCCGGGTGAGGCGTTCCAGCTGGAGACGCAGAAGCTACGCTTTCGGTACGAGGAGGCCTACGGCCCGATGCCGGACGCGTACGAGACGCTGCTGCAAGACATCATCGTGGGCGACCAGACGCTGTTCGTCCACAGCGACGAGGTGGAGGCCTCCTGGGAGCTTTACACGCCACTCCTCGACGCCGACCTGGATGTGCAACCCTATCCCGCAGGAAGTTGGGGCCCCGACGCGGCCGACGACGTGTTGCGCACGAACGGCGCCGCGACCACGCCGTCGACCCTCTCGTCCTGATCGTTCGTGGCGGAGCGACCGGCGAGCAGGCAGCCCGGCGCACCATGTTCGGCACACGAAGAGGACCAGGATGAAGGCGACCATCCGCGCCGGCTTGGCAGGAGGAAGCGTGGGCGCCCTGCTCGTCACGGGGATTCAACGCCTGCGCCTGGTCGTGACAGGCGTCATCCCGCTATTCGTGACGGCGTATCAGAACGCCTTCGGTCCAGCCGCGGCCTGGGTAGCGCGCTCTGGGGGCTGCTGCTTGCGCTCACCGTGTCCGACCCCACGCTCCTGAAGGCGTCCTCTTCGGGATCGCTCCTGCATTCTGGCTGTTTCTCGTTGTCGCCCCGCTCGTGCTGGGCGCCCCCGTTTTCTTCGGCTTCGCAGCCGCTGACGTTACCTTCCGCTCGTTCTCAACGACCGCGTGTGGAGCGGAACGGTGGATTGGGGCCTGCGCTCGCCACCTCCTACCGCTGCAGTTTCATCATCCGATTGATGGTCGTCATGGATCCTTCTACATCCCCGCATGAGCACCCCTCGGCCTCGCCCACGGTCCGCGTCTTTCCCGACCCGGACGCGATGAGCGAGGCTGCCGCCGAGCAGTTCGTGGCCTGCATGACCGACGCGCTGGCCGCGCGCGGTCGCTTCACCGTGGCGCTGGCCGGCGGGAGCACGCCGCGCCCGCTGTACGAACGCCTCGCCGGCCCGCACCGCGACGACATCCCATGGAGTCGGGTGTACCTGTTCTGGGGCGATGAGCGCTACGTGCCACACGACGACCCGTCGAGCAACGTGCCCATGGTGCATGCGACGCTGCTCGACGGCACGCCCATTCCGCGCGGCAACGTCCATCCCATGCCGACCGACCGGAACGACCCAGAGGCCGCGGCGGCGGACTATGCCGACACGCTGCACGCGGTCTTTTCCGATGACGACGCGACGTTCGACCTCGTCCTGCTCGGCTTGGGCGGCGACGGGCATACGGCGTCCCTCTTCCCCGATGACGCTGCGTCGACCGCGACGGACGACGTGCCGTGGGTGCGCGCGGTAGAGGCCCCGCCGCGCTACGACGTCCGCACGCGCCTCTCGCTCACCCTGCCGGCCATCAACCGGGCGCGCAATGTGTTCTTTCTGGTGGCCGGCGCCGCGAAGCACGATGCCGTCGACGCCGTGCTGGAACAGCAGAACCCCGCGCTGCCGCCGACCCACGTCCGGCCCCGGCGCCGTACGGTCTGGTTTCTCGACGAGGCGGCCCGGTTTGGGAATCACGACTGACGATCGTTGAATGACAACTGTTCGCTCCCTCTTTCCCACTCCCTCTTCCCCATTCCCTCTTTCTCCCACGCCCATGTCCTATCTTCCCATCGAAGACCACGGGCTGATCGGCAACATGCACACGGCCGCGCTGGTCGGCCGCAATGGGGCCATTGACTGGCTATGCTGGCCGCACTTCGATTCGCCCGCCGTCTTTGCGTCGATCCTGGACGACGACCGGGGCGGCCGCTTCCAGATCCAGCCCGTGCGCGACGACGTGACGTGCCGCCAGTCGTACTGGCCCGAGACGAACGTGCTCATCACGCGCTTTCTGTCGGAAGAGGGCGTGGCCGAGGTGATCGATTACATGCCGGTGGGCGTGCGGCGCAATGAGCCTGGCTTTCACCAGCTCGTGCGGCGCGTCGAAGCCATCCGCGGCCAGATGCCGATGCGGATGACATGCGCACCCGCCTTCGACTACGCCCGCGCCGACCACGAGACGACGCGCACCGCCGACGGCGCCGTCTTCCGATCGGCCGACACGGCGTTTGGCCTGGCAACCCCCGTAGACCTCGACCGCACAGCCCGCGGCGTGACCTCGACGTTCACCCTGTCCCACGGCGACCGGACGTGCTTCATCCTGCACCCGGTGGATGGCGGCGGAGGCGGCACCACGCTCCCCGCCTCGCTGGGCGACGAGGAGGTGCTGCTCAACCAGACGCTCGACTACTGGCGCGCGTGGATCAGCCAGTGCACCTACACGGGCCGCTGGCGCGAGGAGGTCTACCGGTCGGCGCTCGCGCTCAAGCTGCTCACCTTCGAGCCCACCGGCGCCGTGGTGGCCGCCCCGACGGCCGGCCTGCCCGAAGCCATCGGTGGCGTGCGCAACTGGGATTACCGCTACACCTGGATCCGCGACGCGGCGTTCACCATCTACGGCCTGCTGCGGATCGGCTTCACCGAGGAAGCGGCCGCCTTCCTGGACTGGCTGGAGCAACGCTGTCACGAGCGCGAGGACGGCCAGCTCCAGATCGTCTACGGAATCGACGGACGGCATGACCTCACCGAGACCACGCTCGACCACCTCGACGGCTACCGCGGCTCCGCCCCCGTACGCATCGGTAACGCGGCCGCCGACCAGCTGCAGCTCGACATCTATGGCGAGCTGATGGACGCCGTCTACCTCTGCAACAAGTACCGCGCGCCCATCTCGTACGACTTCTGGACCCACCTGCATGATCTCGTCGAATGGGTGTGCGACAACTGGGATCGGAAGGATGAGGGCATCTGGGAGGTGCGCGGGGAGCAGCAACACTTCGTCTACTCGAAGCTCATGTGCTGGGTGGCCCTCGACCGCGGCCTGCGCCTGGCCGAGAAGCGCTCCTTCCCCGCCGATCGGACCCGCTGGGAGCGGTGCCGCGATGCCATCTACCGCGACATCATGCAGCACGGCTGGAGCGAGGAGCGGGGCGCCTTCGTGCAGCACTACGACAGCGATGCACTGGACGCCTCGAACCTGATCATGCCGCTCGTCTTCTTCATGGCGCCGAGCGACCCGCGCATGATCCGGACGCTCGACGCCACGCTGAAACCGCCGTCCGCGGAGGGGCTCGTCTCCGACAGCCTCGTGTACCGCTACGACACCGAGAAGGTAGACGACGGACTGCCGGGCGAGGAGGGCACGTTCAACATGTGCACATTCTGGATGGTGGAAGCGCTCACCCGCGCCGGCCGCACCGATGCCGAGCGGCTCGACCAGGCACGGCTCATGTTCGAGAAGATGCTGGGCTACGCGAACCACCTCGGCCTGTACGCCGAGGAGACGGGCCCCTGCGGCGAGGCATTGGGCAACTTCCCGCAGGCCTTCACCCACCTCTCGCTCATCAGCGCCGCCTATAACCTCGACCGCACACTCGATGGCGAGCTGTACGGTCAGCTCGGATAGCGCGGCTTAGGAAAGAGAAACGGGGAAGCGAAGAGACGGAGAGCGTGTGGGTGTATGGGCGTGTGGGCGTGTAGGACGTCAACGCGCAACGCAAAACGCCCCACGCTCCCGCTCCCCCATTCCCTGGCGCTGGCATTGCACTCTACCGGCGCATGCCCCATCTTGAACGCTCCGACCGTTCCCATGCGCAACCTGCCCCGATGCCATGCCTGCGTTCTCAATGCCCCCCGCCCGCTTCCCTCGCCTGACGCGCCCGCTGCTGGCGCTCGTGATCGCCCTCGGAGCACTGGCCGCCTTCGGGGCATCGACAAGCTACAGCCAGGACGCCGGCCCGCCGAACATTCTGATGATATTGGTGGACGACCTGGGCTATGGTGACCTGTCAAGCTACGGCGCCACCGACCTGCAGACGCCGCACATCGACGCGCTCGTGGAGGCCGGGATGCGGTTCGATCAGTTCTACGCCAACTCGTCGGTGTGCTCGCCGAGCCGGGCCGCGCTGCTGAGCGGCCGGTATCCCGAGCTCGTAGGCGTTCCCGGTGTGGTCCGCACCCATGCGCGCAACAACTGGGGCTACCTGGATCCGGAGGCCACCCTCATCCCCGAGGTGCTGAAGCGCGCCGGGTACCACGCCGGGATGGTCGGGAAGTGGCACCTCGGGCTCGACGCGCCGAACCGGCCCACCGATCACGGCTTCGACGTTTTCCACGGCTACCTCGGCGACATGATGGACGATTACTACACCCATCGCCGGCACGGCATCAACTACATGCGCCGCAATGAGCACACCATCGACCCCGAGGGGCACGCGACGGATCTGTTTACCACGTGGTCGCAGGACTACATCCGGGAGCGGGCCGAGTCCTCCGCGCCGTTCTTCCTCTACCTCGCCTACAACGCGCCGCACTCGCCCATCCAGCCCCCCGACGCGTGGCTGCAGAAGGTGCAGCAGCGCGAGCCCGACCTCTCCGAGGAGCGCGCGAAGATCGTGGCCCTGATCGAGCACATGGATGCTGGGATCGGGGATGTGATCCGCACGCTGAAAGCGACCGGCGAATACGCGAACACGCTCATCCTCTTTGCCTCCGACAACGGCGGAGCCACGTACTTTGGTGCGACGAACGGTCCGCTCCGGGGCGAAAAGCAGGACGTCTATGAAGGCGGCATCCGCGTCCCGATGGCCGCCGTCTGGCCCGGCCGCATCGCGCCGGGCAGCCGGTCCAACGCCGTCGCCCTCACGATGGACCTCTACCCCACGATGGCCGATGCGGCGGGCGTGCCCCTCCACCATGCCATCGACGGAGTGTCCATCTTGCCCACGCTGCAGGGCGAGGAGCAATCGCTGTCGGACCGGACCGTGTTCTTCACCCGGCGCGAAGGCGGCAGCCGGTACATGGGCAAGACCATCTGGGCCGTGCGACGGGGCGACTGGAAGCTGCTCCAGAACAGCCCAATGGCGCCGTTCGAGCTCTACAACCTGGCCGACGACCCGCGCGAGCAAAACGACCTGGCCGGTGAGGACCGCGAGACGTTCAACGAACTCGCGGAGGCGCTACGCCGCCACATGCAACGCGGCGGCCGCGTGCCGTGGCAGAGGCCGTAGGACAGCCCGCACAAACGGAACGACCTGGACGCTCCCGTTCCACGCCACCCCGACTCGCACCGCACGCAGGGGATGTGCGACTGGAGCTCGGCGACGAACCGGCCAACGCGTGCGTCGTAGCCCACGGTTGATCCCGGCCGGACCTCCCCCTATCCTGCATGACATAGCCCGAGATTGCTGCGCCCTGTACTACAGCGCGCCATTCACTCCTCCACACGACCCCGCGCATGGCTGAGCAGGCAGGATTTGAGCGCAATGTCGGCCTCTTCATGGCCGTGATGATTGGCATCGGTGCCATGATGGGGCCGGGCGTCTTTGCCCTGCCCAGCGAGGTGGCCCAGTCGGTGGGCCCGCTCGTTGTTAATGACCTGCGAATCAGGTAGGTTTTCGCAGGCGGAGCTTCCTCCGTCGCGCCCCGAGCTATCGGCCCGCGCGGGCTTTTCCACGCCAACCGTTCTTGTATTATGGGTTTCACGGTGGACCTCGCAATCATCCTGCTGGCGGCAACGCTCGTCGGGTTCGTGGCACGGCAGACCGGCCAGCCGACGATCATTGCTTACATCCTCGCCGGGGTGGCGCTGGGCCCGGCCGTGCTCGGCGTCGTCGAGGTCAGCGCCCTCACGGATACGCTGTCGGAGCTGGGGCTGGCGTTTCTGCTGTTCCTGCTCGGGATCAAGATGCGGATCGACGAGGTGCGGCACATCCTCACGCCGGTCCTCCGTATTTCATTTCCGCAGATGGCGGGCGTCGGTCTCGCCGGATGGGGGATTGCGTGGGCCCTGGGCTTCACCCCGCTGGAGGCGCTGATCATTGGGCTGGCGGTGATGTACAGCTCCACCGCCGTCGTCATCAAGATGCTGACCGACAAGGACGAGGCCACGTCGCTGCACGGCAAGATCGACGTTGGCATCCTGCTCGTGCAGGACATCGTCGTGGTCATCCTGCTGGCCGTGCTGGCCGCCGGCCGGCCCGACAGCCTGGGCGGCATCGCGACGACGCTCGTCGTGGTGCTCACGCTGGTCGCCCTCATTGGCCTCGCCGCGCTGGCCGCCTCTCGGTACGCGCTGCCGGGCGTCTTCCGCCGCATTGCCGACAACAAGCAGGTCTTTTTTCTGGTCGCCCTCTCGTGGGCGTTTCTGTTCGTCCTGGTCTCCAAGGAGATCAACGTCATCCTCGCGCCGCTGGGCATCGAGGCGTACCTCTCCATCGAGATGGGCGCCTTCCTCGCCGGACTGGCCATCGCGCAACTGCCCTACAGCAAGGAGCTGCAGGACCGCATCAATCCGCTGACGGACCTCTTCGTGATGGTCTTTTTCGTCACCGTGGCGCTGGACCTCGAGGCCCGCGAGCTGCTGTTTTACTGGCAGGAGGCCGTCCTCGCGGCCCTCGTCCTGATGCCGGTGAAGTTTGCCATCTTCTTTTCCCTCATCCACCGGCAGGACTTTCGCGTGGAGACGACCTTCCTCGGAAGCATCTCTATGATTCAGATCAGCGAGTTCGGCATTATCGTCGGCGTTGCGGCCTTCGAGGGCGGATTCGTCGCGCAGGAGGTGCTGGGCTTCCTCACGCTCCTCGCGCTCATCACGATGGGCGCCTCGGTGTATTTCATCGCGTTCAGCCACGCGCTGTACGAACGCGCCGCGCCGTATCTCGACCGCTGGGAGCAAGATGCTGTCTTCGAAGCAGACGAAAAAGTGTATCGCGATCACGCGGTGGTGATTGGCTACGATCCGGTCACGCGCAGCGTCTTGCCCCTGCTTGCCGAGCACTACGACGAAGTGGTCGTCGTCGACCGGAAGGTGAAACATATCCAACTCCTCAAGGAGCGCGGCTTCGACGCGATCTACGGCGATTTCCGCAATGCGACGATTCGGAAAGACGCGGCGCTGAAGCAGGCCGATTTCGTGCTCTCCTCGTCGGTCGAGCCGGATGTCAACAAGGCGCTCCTGCAGGAGGTGCACCGCGGGGCGACGGTGTTCGTCGAGGCGGAAACCGTGGAGGACGCCCGCGAGCTGTATCGGCGGGGTGCCCACTGCGTCGTATTGAGTGAGCAGTTCGCCGGCGGGCGCCTCGCGGCCTATCTGAGGGCCTATCTGAAGGATGAAGCCACGTTCAAGCAGTGTGTCGACGCCGACATCGGATTGCTGCGCAGCGTGGATCCGCTCCCCGACATGCACAAGCAGATCGTAGGGGGGCTCGATGATTGATCTGCTCACGACGATTGCGATTATCTTCACCGCCGCCGGGCCGTTCCTGCTGATTGCCAACCGGCTCGGCCTGCCGCCCGTCCCGCTGCTCATCGTGGCCGGTCTCGTGGCCGGCCTGTTTATTGACGAGGCGCGTGCGCTGGAGCTAGCCCAGTACGGCATCGCGCTGCTCGTCTTCTCCTTCGGGATCGGCATCCAGATCGATGTGGTGCGGACCGTACTGGCCGATAGCGAGATGGCCGCGCTCGGCCAGATTCTCGGGGTGGGCTCGCTCGCCACCGGATCAGGCCTCGCCATTGGGATTCCGATTGAAGAATCGATCTATCTTGGCGCCGCGGCCGCGTTTTCGTCGACCATCGTGGGGACGACGCTGCTCAAAAAAGAGATCCGGAGCAACCTCGTGCACGGCCGGGTCGCCGAGTCGATCCAGCTCGTGCAGGACCTGATTGCACTCCTTCTCTTGCTCGTGCTGGGTGCCGAAGCGCTCGCCGCCGATCCGATTGCGACGCAGCTGGGATACGGGCTGATGCTGCTCCTCGGTGCCGTGCTCGTCAAACGCTACGTGTTCGATCTGCTCGGGCGGCTCGCTGGCGGATCGGCCGAGCTGATGATCATCGGCGCCGTCTCGGTGCTTGTGGTGTTTATTGGCGCGGCGGAGGGAGCGGACGTCTCGGTCGTGGTCGGCGCTTTTGCCGCCGGGCTGGCCGTGCGGCACGACGCGGATGAGCATCTGGATCTGTACAACGGCATCGAGTCGATCAAGGACTTTTTCGTGGCGATCTTCTTCGTCACCATCGGCGCGCTCGTGGCGCTTCCCACGCTGGAAACGGTGCTCATCGCCGCGGGACTCGTGGTCTTGACGGCGATCGTGAAGCCAGCCATCACGATGGCTATCCTGATATCCCAGGGCTACGAACCCCGCTCGGCCGTGCTCACCAGCCTCAGCATCGACCAGGTCAGCGAGTTCGCGCTGATCATCGCGATCGAGGCGTCGATCCTGGGGTATCTGACCCCGTCGGTGTTCGATGCCATCATCCTTGCTGCCGCCCTCACGATGATCACCTCCAGTATCAGCACCCGGTACAACGAGGCCATCTACCGGGTGCTGTCCGACCGCGGTTGGCTGCCCGCCCGGTACGGGAAGATCGACGCCTGGAGCCAGGTTCCATCAGATATTACCGATCACGTGATTATCGCAGGCTATGGCCGGCAGGGCCGGCAGCTCGTCGAGACCTGTGAGGAAATCGATCAGCCGTACGTCGTGATCGAGAACGACCCGGCGGTCCGAGATACCGTTCAGGCGGAGTGTGACGCATACGTCTTCGGCGACGCGATGGAAGCCTACTCCTGGCAGAAAGCCAACGTCGACGCCGCGCGGCTCGTCATCTCCACGATTCCGTTTGAGCCGGTCTCGCGGCGGCTCCTGGCTTCGTCCTTCGAGGCCGATCTCATCCTCCGAACGGACACCGTGACGTCGGCGCTCCAGTTGCTTGAAGAGGATGTGCTGTATGTTGTCGTGACGGACCTGTTGGCCGGCGAGCAACTGGTGCAGTACGTACAGGCGCTGCTCGACGGACGCCTCACGCCAGCGGAGCTCCGCGCGCAGCGGGTCGCGGAACTGGAGCCCGGGAATGACCCCCGCCGCGAGAGGACGAGGAGCGATGGGGACCCCCAAGCGATGACCGGGGAGGTCCAGCGGTCCTGACAGGAGGGGACGGCGTGCCCCCGAACATTCCCAGATGGGCAGTAGATGCGTTCGGAGCGCGTCGTTGAAAAGATGATTGAAGATTCCAACGGTTGATGTGCGGCGACGCGTGAGCTATTCTGCGGCGTGCGCGTCCCATCGTGCAACGGTCCCGATTCTGAGGATATCCCCCTTTCAAAAGAACATCTTATGGCCGAGCAGGCAGGATTTGAGCGCAATGTCGGCCTCTTCATGGCCGTGATGATTGGCATCGGCGCCATGATGGGGCCCGGCGTGTTCGCCCTGCCCAGCGAGGTGGCCCAGTCGGTGGGCCCGCTCGGGATCTTGGCCTATCTGTTC
>JAAAPH010000186.1 GCA_009908415.1 Bacteroidota bacterium | reverse complement strand
TTCAATCGCAGGTTGCGATACTCGACCTTCATGGGCGGGCCGACATGCACCTGTACGCCCAACAGCCCATCGGACCGCCGACGGGCCGTGTCGTTGTCGGTCACGTCGCTCATGAGGACGCCATTCACGTAGTGCTGCAAGCGGTTCCCTTCCGCTCGGATGCGATACGCATTCCACCCGCCGTCGTCAATCTGGGCCCGGAGCGTATCCGGATCCCCCAGCGACGCCTGCACCACCGATGGGGTCCAGTGGTTAGCGTCGATATGGGCAGCAAGCGCATCACGGGCATCAACGGCGGGCACCGTGACCTTTTCGCCGAGTGACGCCAGCGTCGTGCGCCGGCGCTCTTCGTAGTTGCTCCCCACGTAGCGCTTGGCCCCGTCCAGATCGGCCTGGTAGCCGCGCAACGCGTGGGGCACGCCATCTACCCGTTCACTCCGGTAGTTGATGCCACTATTCCCATCCGCCGAGATGCGGTATTCCAGCCGCAACTCAAAATCGGCGGGCATATCGCCCTGCCATACGATGAAGGTGTTCCGCTCCAAGAGCGTGGCGGGCGTCACCTCGCCAACGAGCACGCCCTGCTCAACCCGCCAGTAGGTGGAGTCCCCATCCCACCCCTCCAGCGTCTCGCCATCAAAGATACGCACGAAATCCGCGGCATCGGAGGGCTGCTGCTCCTCGTCGCCCCCGCACCCGCTCATGGTAAACAGCAGCACGACGACGAAAAGTGCTGCCCGTGCTACCGCGACGCGGCGGAAACTGAGGACGGACCGGGTATTCAATCTATTCATCCGAACGCGCTGATGGGAATACGAAAGGCCAGGGCCATGCCCCGGCTCACCCGCAACGGCTTCCAGCCCGTCACGGTGGGGCCGGGCGCAACGACCGCACGACCGGGGATGCTGCATCAATCTACGCCCGGGCGGGCGTGCCGTGCAAGTACAACCCCGATGGAGCAAAATAGCGAGGGCCGCCCCGCTGGTGCGAGGAGGCCCTCAACGGACACGCCATGTTGGTTCAAGCTAGGAGGCTGCGACCGTGTCGCCCCGTCCCAGCGCTTGCGTGACTTTATCGGCCGCTTCTTTCAGGAGGATGGCCGACTGCAGGTCGATGTCACTCGACTCCAGCAGCTGCTTTCCTTCTTCGGCGTTGGTGCCCTGCAGGCGCACGATGAGCGGCACATCGATATCGATGTTCTTCGCAGCCTCGATGACCCCCTTGGCGACGCGGTCGCACCGCACGATACCACCGAAGATGTTGACGAGGATCGCCTCCACAGCCGGGTCTTTCAGGATGATGCGGAAGCCGGCCTCCACCGTCTCCGCGCTCGCGGAACCGCCCACGTCGAGGAAGTTGGCGGGCTCACCGCCGGCCAGCTTGATGATGTCCATCGTGGCCATGGCCAGGCCGGCCCCGTTGACCATGCACCCCACGTTGCCGTCAAGCTTGATGTAGCTGAGTCCGTGCTCGCCGGCCTCCACCTCGCGGGGATCTTCCTCGTGCACGTCCCGGAGTTCGGCCAGGTCTTTGTGCCGGAAGAGCGCGTTGTCGTCGAGATTGATTTTGGCATCGACGGCCTCAATGCGCCCGTCGTCGGTCAAGACGAGGGGGTTGATTTCGGCAATCGTCGCATCGATGGCCTCGTACGCGTTGTAAAGCGACTGGATAAACCGACTCGCCTGTTTGAAGGCGTCGCCTTCGAGGCCGAGCCCAAACGCCAGGCGCCGGATCTGAAAGGGCATCAGCCCGATCGTGGGATCGACCCACTCCTTCAGAATCTTTTCGGGCGACTCCTCCGCGACCGTTTCGATCTCGACCCCCCCTTCCGTGGAAATCATGATCACGTTCATGCTGCGCTCGCGGTCGAGCGTCACGCCGACGTAGTACTCCTGCGCGATGTCGACGGCCTCCGTGACGAGGATTTTGCGCACCTTCTGGCCGTCCTCACCGGTCTGGTGCGTGACGAGGTTCATACCCAGAATGGCTTCGGCGTGCTCACGGACGGCCTCGACGCTGCCGGCCAGTTTTACGCCGCCGCCCTTGCCCCGGCCGCCCGCGTGGATCTGCGCCTTGACAACGAACTGCGAGGCCCCCTCGTCGGCCAACTTTTGCGCAGCTTCCACGGCCTCCTCAACCGTGTGCGCGACAATGCCGGGCGGGACCGACACGCCGTGCTCTCGAAGGATATCTTTCGCTTGATACTCGTGGACTTTCATGAAGGAGCGCGCGTTGGATTGAACAGAATGGCTGAGGTAAAGTACATAGCGGCGGATGAAGAATCTAACCGCCCTCAAATTTTTGCGGACTGTTCGTGAAAGCGGTCTATACGCTGCGTGAGACGTGTCTCGGGGTGGATGCGCCCCCTAACGCCTCACGCGGCTCCGACTCCCCTGACCTGTCGTGACCCGATTCGATCGCCATATCATCGCACGCCTCGTGAAGGGCTTCTTGCTCTTCATCGCGGCGCTGATCGTCTTCTTCATTGTGCTGCACTACGTGGAGTACAGTGACGACTTCTTCGACGGCGGGGCGACTCTGCGACAGGTATTCCTCGTGTATTACCCGAGCTACATTCCGGAGATCATCCGCCTGACCTCACCGCTGGCGCTCTTCCTCTCTAGCATCTACCTGACGGGTAAGCTCGCCCAGGAGCTTCAAATCACCGCGCTCCAGACGAGCGGGGTGTCTCTCTACCGGCTCATGGTGCCGTACCTCGTCGTCGGCGTGTTCGTCACCGGATTCATGTTTTGGTTCAACGGCTGGGTCGTTCCCCAAACGAACGAAACGGTCGTCGAGTACGACAGCCAGTACCTCAACCAGGGATCGCGGCAGGTGGACAACGACGAGATTCACCGCCAGAACAGCCCGGGCTCCATCGTGTCGGTCGGCTTCTACGACCGGACCGATCAGGTGGCGCATCAGGTGTCGCTCCAGGCCTTCGCCGACAGCGCGCGGCTTGCTCGGCGCGTGGATGCCACCCGGATGCGCTGGGTCGACTCGCTCGGCGTGTGGCGGCTCGAAGATGTCACCCGTCGGAGCTTCGATGAAGGGGACATGCGCGTCAACGACGGCATCGCGGAGGTGGACACGGTGCTCAACATTTACCCGCGTGATTTTGCCCGCTCCGGCCGCGATGCCGAAGCCATGACGATCCCCGCCGCGGCGGACTTTGTGGATGCGCTGCAGCGCTCCGGTGCCGACAACATCGGGCGCACCTTGGTGCACTACTACAACAAGTACTCATACCCGTTTGCGAACCTGATCCTCGTACTCATCAGCGTGCCGCTGGCGTCCGTGCGGCGGCGCGGCGGACAGGCCGTCCAGTTTGGCCTGGGCCTCGGAACAGCCTTCGTCTACTTGGCGACCCAGAAGCTGACCGAGCCATTCGGGTACTCCGGCACCCTCCCCCCCGAGGTCACGGCCTGGCTTCCCCATGCGGTGTTTGCCTTCATAGCCCTCGTCTTGATCGTACGCGTGCGGAAGTAATTCGCCGTTCCCGGCTCCCAGGAGGCGCCTCCCGCAGCCCGGCTGCTACGCCTTTGCGTCGGGGCCGCCGAAGTGGAACGGGCGATCGGGCGCGCTGCCTTCGGTGTCGATGTTGCCATAGTCGTCTTCGTAGCGCTCCACATTGTCCTGCAGCGCACGGAGCAGGCGCTTGGCATGCTGCGGCGTGATGATGATGCGCTCTTTCACGCGGGCCTTCTGCACGCCGGGGACGACGCGGATAAAGTCGAGAATGAACTCTTCGGGCGAGTGGGCAATCATGACGAGATTGGAATAGGTCCCCTCGGCCGTCTCCTCATCGAGTTCGATGTTGAGTTCGGGCTGCGGAGCGTCCATCGCGTCGTCAAAGTCGGGCATGGTCACTGGATCCGTACGTGAGTGCTGGTGAGTGAGACGATTACACGGTATGCGTTACAGGTCGACACGTTCAACATCGGCCCGCTGAACGGCCCACTTCGGTCTTTGCGGTCGCGCGCCTTCGCCCCAACGCGCCGACGTCCCGGGATTACCCCTCTCCGTTGCTGCCATTGCGCCCCATGCGGGCCAGGGCACTAATCAGATCGCTCTTGGTGATGACGGCATAGTTCGCGTGCTGATCCGTGTCGACAAGCACGGCGCCGGCGTCGCGCTCCAGATAGCCTGAAAGATGCTCCAGGTGCAGCGACCGGGGCACCACGGGCAACGGATCGCCCATGATGCTGCGCACCGGCTCCTCGCGGGCATCGGGCTGCTCGATGAGCCGGTTGAGAATGCGCGTCTCCGTCAGGCTCCCCACCACCTCGCCGTTCTCGATGATCGGCATCTGCGAGATGCCGCGCTCGGTCATGCGCTCGATGGCATCGCCGACGGCATCCTCCGGCCCCATCGCGATCACCGACTGGTCTTGGGGACGCATCTTGAGCACCTCGTCTACGGTCACATCGGGCTTGCTCTCTAGGAACCCATGGTTCCGCATCCACTCGTCATTGTACGTTTTGGAGAGGTAGCGGAAGCCCGAATCGGGCAGCATGATAACGACTACGTCGTCTTCAGCGAGCTCCTCGCGGTGGTCGCGGAGCCACTGCAGCGCGCCCGACACCGCCATCCCGCAGGACTGCCCGATAAACAGGCCCTCCTCGCGGGCAAGTCGGCGCGTCATTTGCATGGCCTCCTTATCCGTGACCCGCACGAAGTCGTCAACAAGGTCGAAGTCCATGTTTTCAGGCAGGATATCCTCACCGACGCCCTCCGTGAAGTAAGGGTAGATTTCATCTTCATCGAAGACGCCTTCGTGGAAGTACGTGTAGAAGACCGAACCGTACGGATCCACCCCAACGACACGAATTCCTGGATTGTGCTCCTTCAGGTACTTGGCCGTTCCCGAGATGGTGCCCCCGGTGCCTGCCCCCGCGATGAAATGCGTGATGCGGCCGTCGGTCTCTTCCCAGAGCTCGGGCCCGGTGTGCTCGTAGTGAGCCTGGGTGTTGGACGGATTGTCGTACTGGTTCAGGTAGACCGAATTCGGAATCTCATCGGCGAGCCGGCGCGCCACCGAGTAGTAGGAGCGCGGATCGTCCGGCTCCACGTTCGTCGGACATACGAGCACCTCGGCCCCCAGTGCCCGCAGCACGTCGACCTTTTCCTGGCTCTGCTTGTCGGTCGTCGTAAAGATGCAGCGGTAGCCCTTCGCGATGGCCGCGATGGCGAGCCCCGCCCCCGTGTTGCCGCTCGTGCCTTCGATGATGGTCCCGCCCGGCTCAATGAGGCCCTTCTCTTCAGCGTCCTCGATCATGCTGCGCCCGATCCGGTCTTTCACCGACCCGCCGGGGTTGAAGAATTCGACCTTCGCCAGCACCGTGCAGGGCAGATCCTCGGCGAGCCGATTGAGCTGTACGAGCGGGGTATCCCCGATGGTATCCAGAACTGATTCGTGCCACATGACGGTCGTTCCGCTATGAAACAATGGGTGAGGACGTGGATGCGGCGGGCAATGCCCATCAAGCACCCGCCTGCTACAGCCGATGGCGCCTCAAAATCCGCGCCGTGCCTTTTGTGCCTTTCGTGTACTATACGCCATAGCTCCTGTTTTGATTACCGTGACCCACTTGGTTCCCAACATTGAGCCCGAACTGCTGGTCGCCACCGCGGCGCCGTCCGGCGAGTTCGTCTTTTGCAATCCCGCCTGGCGCCACATTCTCGGGCCGGCCAAGACGCCCTGGATGTGCCTCTCGGACGAAGACACGCGCCGCGCGAGCGACGGCGTCCTCAAAGCGGCGGATGGGTCCTTGATGACCAACCAGGTGGTGCAGGCCCACACGACGAAGCGCGATGAGCCGCTGCCTGTCTTGCTTCACTTTTTGCCGGTGCATGCGCCCTCGGAATCCGACCCGCACGCCGTACAGGCCGTAACGATCACCGGCGAAGTCATGGCCGAGCCCGCCTCGTGGACGGTGAATCAGACCGAGCAGCACCGCATGGAGTCGTTGGGGCGCATGACGATGGGAATCACGCACGACTTCAACAACCTGCTGAGCGGGCTGCTCGGGCACGTCGAGTTGCTCAAGGACGAGGCGGCCGCGGCGGACGTCTCCTCCAGCTTTTGCGACTCGCTCCGGACGATCGAGCAGGTGGCCGAGGACGGCGGCGCCCTCATCCGGAAGCTCCAGCAGTACATCCGCCAGGACTCCGAGGTGCACTTCGAGCCCCTGGATCTGACATCGCTTCTTGAGGATTGCATTGCCCTCACGCAGCCCTATTGGTACAACGAGCCGCGCCGGCAAGGCATCACCATCGACCTGGAGAAATCGTTCGAAGACGTCCCCACGACGATGGGCTCGCCCACCGAGTTGCGCGAGGTCTTTGTCAACCTCATCCTGAATGCGGTGCAGGCGATGCCCCGCGGGGGAACGCTGTCCTTCTGGGCGCGCCCTACCGACGAGGGCGGCGTCCGGATCCAGATCGAAGACACGGGCATCGGCATGTCGAAAGACGTTCAGGCACACATCTTCGAACCCCTCTTCACCACGAAAGGCCAAGAGGGCACCGGCATGGGCCTCGCCGTTAGCTACGGCATCGTCCAGGAGCACGACGGGACCATCACGGTCAGCTCCACGCCGGAGGTGGGCACGACCTTTACGCTGACGTTTCCCCCCACGGCCCCCGGTGACGCCTCGCTGCCGGCGGCCGTGGAGACGCCCGCCCCGGCCGAGGCCAACCCCGCAGATGTCCTGGTCGTTGATGACGAAGAGATGGTGCGCACGGTGATCACTAAGCTGCTCAACCTGCACGACCACACGGTGCGCCAGGCCGCCTCCGGCCCCGAAGCGCTCGACCTCGTCGCCTCTGACGCACCTGACATCGTGTTCACCGACTACGGCATGCCCGAGATGTGCGGCGCCGAACTGGCTAAGCAGCTTCGCGCCCAGGTTCCCTCGTTGCCAATCGTGCTGATCAGCGGAGACACGGAAACCGGCGACGCCATCCCGTTCGTCGATGCGATCATTGACAAGCCGTTCAAACTCGACGATCTAGAATCTGCCATCCAAGACCTATTGTCGCCTCATTCCGGCGCCCCCCAGTAGGCAGGACGCGTGCATGCGCGGCTTGTCCTGCCACTCTGTCACGAACCATCGGGAGAACACGCAATGGCTTAGTTCTTGACCAATACATCACGTGGCTGCGAAACGGCGGTCCCTGTGATCGCTACACATGGTTGTTGCAGCACGCGTTTATTGGTGCCTTCCTGAACCGAGTGTCCTCTACATGACCAACAACACCTTCAATTGGATGAGCCAGGAAAATCCTGAGCAGAGTATTCCCCTTCCGACGCCCGACGAAGAGATGGAGATGGGCAACACGGAGCTTCCGGAGGAACTCCCGATTCTTGCCCTCCGCAACACGGTGCTGTTTCCAGGCGTGGTGCTGCCGATCACGGTCGGCCGCGACACGTCGTTGGAGCTCGTGCGCGACGCGCACAACAGCGACCAGCTGATTGGCGTCGTGGCCCAGCGGAGCAGTGACATCGAGACGCCCGCCCCCGATGACGTGTACGACGTGGGCACCGTCGCGGAAATCTTGAAACTCATCAAGATGCCGGACGGCTCGAAGTCGATCGTGATTCAGGGACAGCGTCGCTTCCGTACGACCGAGTTCGTGCAGACCGACCCCTACTTCGTTGCCCGGGTGGAGGCGCTGGAGGAAGACGAGGACGCCAGCGAGATCGAGCTGCAGGCACGGATCCGCTCGATCAAAGAACTGGCGATCCAGATCGTGAACATGGCGCCGAACCTGCCCAGTGAGGCGGCGCATGCGATCGAGAACATCGAGTCGCCCCCTTTCCTGATCCACTTCATCGCCTCGAACCTGCAGATGGACGTCGAGGCCAAGCAGGACCTCTTGAGCACGGTGTCGCTCGTGGACCGGGCCGAGAAGGTGCTCGACCAACTCAACGAAGAGCGGCAGGTGCTGGAGCTGTCCGAAGAGATCCGCTCGCGGGTCAAGACGGACGTCGACCAGCAGCAGCGCGAGTACCTGCTGCGCCAGCAGATGAAAGCCATCCAAGAGGAGCTTGGGGAGTCGGACGACGTCTCGGCCGAAATCGACGAGTTGCGCCAGCGGGCCGAGGAGAAAGATCTCCCCGAGCACGCCCGTGAGACGCTCAACAAGCAACTGAAGCGGCTGGAGCGCACCAATCCGGCGGCCCCGGATTACGCCGTCACGCGCAACTACATCGACTGGATTCTGGACTTGCCTTGGCGCGAGTACTCGGAGGACAACCTGGAGGTTGATGGCGCGGCGGAGATCCTTGACGAGGATCACTACGGCTTGGAGGATGTGAAGCAGCGCATCCTGGAGTACCTCGCCGTGCTCAAGCTCAAGGGCGACATGAAGGCCCCCATTTTGTGCCTGCACGGCCCCCCGGGCGTCGGCAAAACGAGCCTAGGCAAAAGCATCGCGCGTGCACTCAACCGCGAGTTCGTGCGAATGAGCCTCGGCGGCGTGCGCGACGAGGCCGAAATCCGCGGGCACCGGCGCACCTACGTGGGCGCCCTGCCCGGCCGCATCATCCAGGGCATCAAGAAGGCGGGCACGAACAACCCCGTCTTCATGCTGGACGAGGTGGACAAGCTCGACTCCGGCTTCCAGGGCGACCCGTCGAGTGCCCTCTTGGAGGTCCTCGACCCCGAGCAGAACGACAACTTCAACGATCATTACCTGGAGCTTGATTACGACCTGTCGAAGGTGCTCTTCATCGCGACAGCGAACTACGTCGAGCGCATCCCGGCGCCGCTGCGTGACCGGATGGAGATGATCGAGATCAACGGCTACACGCCCCACGAGAAGCTCCAGATCGCCAAGCAGTACCTCGTGCCGCGCCAGATCGAGCGCAACGGCCTGACCGAGGACAAGGTGGCACTCACTGACGACGCCATTTTGTACCTGATCGACGGGTACACGCGCGAGAGCGGCGTCCGCCAGCTCGAGCGCACGATCGGCTCGGTATGCCGCGGCGTGGCGAAGCAGGTGGCCACCGGCGAAGTCGAGTCCGTGACAATCGACGAGGACGACGTCGAGGGATACCTCGGCGCGCGGAAGCACTTCTCCGAGGTGGCCGAGCGCACGGAGGTGCCGGGCGTCGCCACCGGCCTGGCCTATACGGCCGTCGGCGGCGACATCCTCTTCATCGAGGCATCCGTTTCCCGCGGCTCGGGACGGATGTCGCTCACCGGCCAGCTCGGCGACGTGATGAAGGAGTCGGCGCAGGCCGCGTTGTCGTATGTGAAGGCCAACGCCGAGCACCTCGGCATTCCGCAGGACGCGTTCCGCTACTGGGACCTGCACGTGCACGTCCCGGCCGGTGCCATTCCCAAGGATGGCCCCTCAGCGGGCATCGCGCTGCTTTCGGCGCTCGTCTCCATCTTCACGCAGCGCCGCGTGAAGCACACCGTCGCCATGACCGGCGAAATCACGTTGCGCGGCCTCGTGCTGCCCATCGGCGGCGTGAAGGAGAAGGTGCTCGCCGCCAAGCGCGCAGGCATCGAGACGGTCCTTCTCCCAAAGAAAAACGAGAAGGACATCAAGGAGATCAAAGACGACGCCCTCGAAGGCCTCGACGTCCAGCTCGTGGAACGCATGGAAGAAGTCATCGAGCACGCGCTGGAAGACGAGGCCGTGGTGGACCCTGCCTCGCTCTTCGCCGTGCCCGACGCGGAAAAGTCTCCGGCGCCATCCAACGGCAAGACGACGACCGTGCAGGAGACCGTCGTGACCGACTGATCCCCTTCGGTTCCCTCGAACCCACAACGCAAAAGGGCTGCTCGTCGATAGCAACGAGCAGCCCTTTTGGCATCCCGCCCGCCAGCGCGAGACCGACTGAGCAGGCCCACTAAAACCCAATCCGTACCTGCGCCGCGTGGCGCTGATTGTAAATCTGTCCGGGAATCCGTCCGTCCTCGATTCCATGGAAGGCGTAATCAAAGTGAATGATGCCGAGTCCGAGGCCGGCCCCGAACGTCGGATAACCCTGGCTGACGCCGCCGCGGACCTTCAGGATCCGAATGAGCCGTAGCTGCGCGCCGAGGTGCAAGTGCGTGAGGAAGGATTGATCCACGACGGGGTTCCGATAGCCGAGGTAATCGGCGGCGAAGCTGAGGCTGCCGAGTGGCCCGACGCTCGGCGGCTCGTACGCCACCCCGACGCGGTACGAAGGTGCGAGCGCGAACCGCTCGTTGGCGCGCACCACCTCGCGCGCCACCTCGTTCGGGTCCACCGTGGTCCCCTCGTCGTCAATCTGGTCTCCGATGACCGGCAGATCCGACGGCGTCCCGTAATAGATATAGTCAAAATCCGACGCGCGGATGTCATAGGCCGTTGCGCCTACCGTAAACGTGCCGGGGAGGACTCCGATGTCATAGAGCACGCCGACGTCAAAGCCGAGCGAGCGCCCTTCCAGCACGTAAATATTCTCCTCCGTGCTGAACGCGTCGATGGGCTTGTCTTTGACGGACAAGAAGCGGCGCGTGTACTTTCCGGTGATGCCGACGGCGAGGCCCCCCACGCCCAGCAGCTTCCCGAAGTCGATGCCGGCCGTCGCGACGCCCATCAGATCCGTCGTGCTGACCACATTGAGCTGGGGCAATCCCAACCCGGCGTTCTCAATGCGATAGTCCAGGCCCGTGGTGGCGAACAGTCCAGCGCCCACCCCAATACCTTTACCGCCGATGATGACCGAGGGCAGCAAGAACTGCCCATCGACCGTGGCCCGGTTCTGCCCATGCGCAAAGGCCTCTTCGTAGAGGGTGCGCAGCTCGCTATCGGAGAGGTTGTCGATCCCGGTGTCGAGCGCGGGCTGGAGCCGGTCGTTGAAGAACTCCACCTGATCGACCACCGCGTTGCTGATGCTGCCGTGGACGCCGGCAAAGTTGATATTGATCAAGCTCGCCGTCCGGCCGATATGGGCCGGGTTATAGAAAAAGGAAGTCTGCTTCGATGCGAGCGCGACACCGGCGCCTCCCATCCCGAGCACTTTCGGCGAGGTGACAAACGAGCGATTGGTCTGCAAGTCGTTCTGCGCCTGAGCCGGATGGATCGCGGCAATAGCGAGGCAGAGGACGAGGTACAACGAGAGGCGTCTCATGGGCTTGACGTGGTCTGGATTCCAGAAAGGACGTGGAGGGGACACGACGCAACTAGCTGGCCGTGCAGGTGGCATCGAGGCTGTTGCGCATGGCATCCAGTGCATCGCCCATGACGTCGATGATGATGTTGTCCGGACTGCCGTTTAGCAGCTCGTTGCGGGCCCGCAGGTCGGACATTGCCTGATCGTAGCCGGGCAGCAGTGTACACACAACAATCTCCTGGATGTCTTCGACACGCTGCTGCGCGTCGCTGATGCTATTGAGTTGGTTGGCGTCGAAGCATACTCCGATATCGTTCCCGGGCAGCCGGAAGGGTTGGATGCCGAGCTGCTTGACTTCGCGGTCCACCGCGCTCACGGTCTGGAACGCTCGGGTGAAGGCGCGGATGAGGAGCATCCGAGCCTGGAGGTTGTCAGAGAGATCCGTCTGCGTGAGATCCAGATCACCGAGCAAGGTCTCCGCTTCACTGAAGAGTGCCGCCAGGTCCACCAATCGCTGAAAGGCCGGTGCGGCAGCAAAATCAAACGGCTCGTAATTGGACGGATCGCCATCGAACGAGCAGATGTAATTCGGATCCGTCTTCGCAAACGCCGAGGCCCCGCCCCCGGCAATGTACTCGCCGATCTCGCGGATTGTCAGCAGGTCGACGTCGTTCATCTCGAACTTGGTGCTCACGAGCATGACCCGCACTTCGCCATCCTCCGGATCGAGGTCATGGGCGCGCTCCAGATAGTCCAAGGCCCGCGTCGTGTCGCCCTGCGCCAGAGCGGCCTGTGCATCAGCGAGCAGCACCTTCGGATCGTCGCTTGTGCCCTCGTCTTGGAAGCCACTGAAAAGGTTATCGCTGCATCCAGCGAGCAATAGGCCTGCGGCGAGGGCGACGCAGAGGGAGCGGGAGCAAGATCGGAGCATGGGTCGACTGGGCTGTGACAGGGATCGCTCACGAGACTGCGCGTCGCAAGGTCGAATCGCTCGACGGCATGCCTCTGTCGACTCGTTATCGGCACACTGCAGCCCCACTTAAATCCCGAACGGGGCGCGTATTAGCTCCCTGCTGGGCACAGCCCAGTACCCCCCTAATCCCCCTGGCGCAACCGGGCGTCGTCGGCCAGTGCCGAAGGGCTCCGGCTTGCAGGGGGCATCCGGCCACAGTCAGAACAGCTGGACCGCGATGTAGATGAAGTGCTGCGAGGATGAAACCGGACTTCGGAAGACGCCCATCCTTGGCGCCATGGAACGTGCAGCCGATCTGCACAGCCATCAATGCGAGGAGGGGCCTATCCCCGCCGCGGGATATTCCGCGCAGAGCCCGGTGCGCAGTGGCATCCACGAAGTGAGCTTCACCTTGCTCCGTAGCCGTGGGTGCCATGCAACGAAGATGGCCCGCGACGGCAGGCCTTCCTCGAAGGGGCAGCATGGAGTCTCGTTCTTGTCCCGTGCGGGGGATGAGGCGAGCGGCCCGTGCCCGCCCCAGCGAGACCCACCCGTCCCAGCGCGATTCGGATCTTGGGGTCGTAGCGATTCAGCGCCCGCGCCCGATCGAGGGCACCAACGGCCTGCGTGAGGCCGCTCCGCAATCGAGGGGCGCAACGCTTCGAGAAGCCGGACCGGTGGATCGGTACGGGCTTCCATCCTCCCCGAACTCTCCGACTACATTGCAGCCGGCCAGGAGGAGCGCTACTTCGCTGCGATACGCGAGCGCGCACGCATCAACGCTCGGCGCGGCCGGGCTGCCGGTGGTCTCGCTCTTCGATGATCTTCGCGTCTTCGATGTTGGGATCGACCTCACGCAGATAGGCCGCTCTCGATTCCTCCATGATGAGGGACGCGCGTTCGACCGTGCGATCCACGAGGTTGGCCGACAGGCGAAGCGCCGTCCCCCCGAGATAGACCGCCTTGCCCAACCAGTTGAGTTCGTAGAAATGAGGACGATTGCGGTCCGGGTCTGCCATGACACTGCGAGATGTTGTGAACAGTCGGCGTGCTATGCGGCGTCGGACGTTCCGCCGCGGGGGCGTCGCTGCTGGGCCGTTTCCGGCTCGGCCGGGCCGGGCCCGCGCCTGGGCTCGGAGCGCCGCTTCGCCTGCTTTCGGGCGCCAAAGACATCGCTGAGCCCGTCGGCGACCGCGCGGCCGGCCTCCTCCACGCCGCGGGCCACCATGGAGGCGGTTGCCTCGACGAGGAAAGTGGCCTGCTGCTCGACGTTCATCTTATTGAACGTATCGCGGGTGCGACGATATTCATCGTGCGATGAGGTCTTACCGTTTGAGTCCGCCATGATCTTCGGATCCGTGTCTGGAATAATGCTTTAGATCAAGCAACGAGTGGCCACCGCTGAGATAGACGTTACGTCCTCCTGCAAGTTTCACTGAGCGCCTCGACTGCCCCACATGGATCCTTCGCCTGACGATGCCGCCTCTTCCGAGCCCCTCTCCTACCGGGAAGGGCTCGTCACCCGGTCGACGGGCCAGTGGCTCGACGTGAAGGTGGACGACCGGGTCGTCCCGTCCCGCATCCGCGGTAAATTTCGTTTGGAAGAGCAGGACGTGACGAACCCCGTGGCGGTCGGAGACCGCGTCACGATCCGGCTCAGCGAGGACGACACGGGCCTCATTACCGACATCCATGAACGGCGCAATAAGCTGAGCCGTCGGGCCGCCGGCCACCGCGCCGGCCGCGAGCACGTGATCGTGGCCAACGTGGATCAGGCATGGGGCGTGCAATCCGTCCGCCTGCCACGCATCAACCCGGGTTTCATCGACCGGTTCTTGGTGATGGCCGAGGTGTACGACATTCCGGCTGGGCTCGTGTTCAACAAGATCGATCTCCTGCGTCCGAAGGACCGTGACGCTGTCATGACGCTCCGCGACACGTACGAAGCGTTGGGCTATCCGGTGCTTCTCACGAGTGCCACCGCGGGCACTGGGCTCGACGCGTTTGCGGAAGCACTGACAGATAAGATCAACGTCATCACCGGGCCCTCCGGCGTCGGGAAGTCGACGCTGCTCAATGCCATCGAGCCCGGCCTCGACATCACGACCAGTTCGGTCAGCCAGAAGACGAGCAAAGGCACCCACACGACGACGCACGCAGCACTGCACCCACTCTCC
>JAAAPH010000437.1 GCA_009908415.1 Bacteroidota bacterium | reverse complement strand
CCAGCACTAGAGCGAGCGCACTGAGCGCGGGACCTATATGACGATGCAACGGGACGTACACGGCGCAAATCAATTTGTTGCTTATTTGGACTAATGCTATATAAGGGGCGCGGGCACACCCTTCAAGGCGTCGCTCCGCGCTTAAATGTGAAGAAGACTCCAATCCTTGCACCGCGCGCCGCCTGGACATCGTTGCCGGGGGCTTGTCGCCTCATCGCGCCCCGGTGGATGGGCGTCGCGGCCGCTTGCCAAACGCCGAAGCGGCTTCCGAAACCATTCGGGGGGCTTGTCATTTTGGGTGTGCTATGGATACGAAGCAGATTATCGACGAACTGGAGCAGGCGGCCGAACAGCTCGGACTTGCGGTGCGCCGCGAGAAGGGCAACTTCCGGGGCGGCCGATGCCAGAAAGGCGACGCCGCACTCATCATGCTCAACAAGCGGCACCTGCCCGAAACGCAGCTCGTGGTGCTCGCGGAGGCCTTGCGCGATGCACCGGTCGACACCGTCTACCTGAAGCCGGCCGTTCGCGAAGCCCTGGAGGCGACGTGGGCCGAACAAGATGCGGCGGCGTCGGCCGAGCGCGCCGAGGAGTCCGCACATGCCGAATGACGCGAGCGGCACGCCCATGACGGTCACCCTGCTCGGCACCGGCACGTCCACAGGCGTGCCCGTCATCGGGTGCGACTGTGTCGTCTGCCGCTCGGACGACCCGCGCGACACGCGGACCCGGTGCTCGTGCTACATCGAAGTCGAGGACCTCGGCCTGCTTATCGACACCGGGCCCGACTTTCGAGAGCAGGCGCTCCGCGAGGGCCTGGAGCGCATCGACGCGGTGTGCTACACGCACCATCACTTCGATCACATCGTGGGGCTGGACGACTTGCGGCCGTTTTTCTTTCGTAACCGCGCGCCGCTTCCCTGCTACGCCGACCCGAAGACGGCGTCGGTGCTGCGGCGCAATTACGACTACATCTTTGGCGAGGACCGCTATCCCGGCGCACCGCGCGTCACGCTGCACGACGTCGACGCGCCGTTTCGCATCCACAGTCGCTACGGCGAGGCGGCCTCCGTGCGCGTCATCCCCCTCGAACTGTACCATGGCGATCTCATGGTGTACGGCTACCGGGTCGGCCGCTTTGCGTACCTGACCGATGTGAGCCACATCCCTGAGGCCACCTTCGAGCAGCTGGACGATCTTGACGTGCTTGTCCTCGACGCCCTGCGGCCCGAGTCGCACCCTACCCACTTCTCCTTCGACGAAGCCGTAGCGATGGCCCAGCAGATCGGCGCACGGCAGACCTACTTCATCCACATGACGCACAACGTCCGCCACGCCGACGCGGACGCGTCCCTCCCCGCGGACATCCACCTCGCCCACGACGGCCTGACGGTCTGCGTGGACGGGTAGCAGGTTTGCAGGTTGAAGGTTTGCAGGTTGAAGGTTGCTGGTTTAATGTTGTGAATGTGCGTCGTTGAACTTTGAACCTATAACCTTCCGACTTTGAACCTCTTAGTGCTCAACGGCCCGAACCTCAACCTGCTCGGCACGCGCGAGCCGGCCACCTACGGCACGGCGACGCTCGCCACGCTGGAGCAGGATCTCCGGCAGGCCTTTCCGGACGTGGCGTTCACGTTCGTGCAGAGCAACCACGAAGGCGAACTCATCGACCGGTTGCACGCGGCCCACGAAGAAGCCGTGAGCGGCGTCGTATTCAACCCGGGGGGCTACACGCACACGTCCGTTGCGTTGCACGACGCCGTGGCCGCCATCGATCCGCCCGTGGTGGAGGTGCACCTGTCGAACATCCATGCGCGCGAGGCCTTTCGCCACACCTCGCGGGTTGCTCCTGCTTGCGCCGGGCAGATCGCCGGCCTCGGCCCGGCCGGCTACCACCTCGCCGTGCAGTACTTCGTGGGAAGCGCGAAGAGGGAGGGAGGAAGAGGGGCACAGCGTGCGTAGCTGCTGCCGTCGCATCCTTGGCACGGCCTTCGCACTTCGCCCGATCGACCATCGAAACTCAACAATCGGCAATCGAACCGATGGCTGGTTATCGCGGACACCTGGCCGGCGCGACCGTGTTTTTCCTGGGCTACCTGGCCCTGCTCGTCTACCTGTACTCGATGAACGCCGCCTACCAGCAGTTTACCACGCTGGAACTGTTGGGCTACCCCGTGGCCATGTTCGCACTGGCTATCATGTTCGGGCTGTGGCCGGATGTGGACACCAACTCGAAGGGGCAAGACGTTTTCTACGCCATCTTCCTGGTGGCCGACCTATTCTTGATCGCCACACGCAACTTCGAGGAGGCCGCCTACCTCGGCCTCTTCGCCCTGTTGCCGGTGGTGAGCCGGCACCGCGGGTGGACCCACTCGTGGTGGGCCATGCTGCTCATCCCATCGCCCCTGCTCGTGCTGCCCTACGTGCTGTTCCCTAGCCGACCACTGGCGGGCTTGCCGTTTTACGGCGCGGCGCTCGTCGGCTACTTTAGTCATCTCGTGCTCGACGGCCTCGTGTGGCGCGCGCTGCGTCGCACCCGCTGACCCTTTCTCGCCCTGCCCGTCATGGCTGACGACGAAACATCCGGTCCGTCCTCGTCGGATGCGCCGACCCAAGAGAGCGCGGCGGGTACCGTCGCCGCCGGCATCTTCGCGAGCCGGATCTTCGGCTTCGTGCGGGAGGGGACCATCGCGTACTTCTTCGGCGTCGGCGCGCACACCGATGCGCTGCAGGCGGCCTTTCGCGGCCCGAACCTGCTCCAGAACCTGCTCGGCGAGGGGACGATCTCGGCGGCCTTTATCCCCATCTACAGCCGCATGCTGGATGAGGGCCGGCCGGAGGCGGCGGGTCGCTTCGCGGGCGCCATCTTCGGGCTGCTCCTGGCGCTGACCTCGGCGCTCGTGCTGCTGGGCGTCGTCTTCGCCGAGCCGCTGGCGACGGTGATCGTGCCGGGCTACGTCGACGACGGGACGCGGGTGGCTGCCGGCGAGCTGGCGGTCAACCGCTTTGATCTCGTCGTTCAGGCGTTCCAGTTCGTGTTTCCGATGGCGGGGCTGCTCGTGCTCTCGGCGTGGGCGCTCGGCGTGCTCAACAGCCATCGCCGCTTCTTCGTCCCGTACATCGCGCCGGTCCTGTGGAACGTGGCGATCATCGGCAGCTTGTTGCTGGCCGGGTTCGCGCTGATCGGATCGCCGCTCGACGCAGCCGGGACGTTCTCCTTGAACGCGCTCGAAACACTCTTCTTCGCGGCATTCTGGGGCGCGCTGGTAGGCGGCGCGCTCCAGTTTCTGACCCAACTGCCGCTGGTGCTCCGCGTGATGAAGGGGTTTCGCGTTCGCCTCTCGGCGCGCGTGGACGGCGTGCGGGAAGCGATCGCGGCGTTCGGCCCCGTGGTGGCCGGGCGCGGCGTGTACCAGCTCTCCGCCTACGTCGACACCATCTTGGCCTCGCTGCTCGCCGCCGGGGCACTGGCGTCGCTTCGCCCCGCGCTCATGCTGTACATTCTGCCCGTCAGCCTCTTCGGGCTGTCCGTGGCCGCCTCCGAACTGCCCGAGCTGTCGCGCCTGCGCACGGCCGACCTGTCGCCGTTCCTGCGCCGCCTGCGCCGCTCGATGCGCCAGACGCTGTTTCTGACGGTGCCGACCATGATAGGCTACCTTGCGTTTGGCTTTCTTATCGTGGGCGCCCTCTTCCGCCGGGGTGAGTTTGGCATGGGCGACAACCTGCTCGTGTACGCCGTGCTGGGCGGCTACGCGCTGGGTCTTGTGGCCACGACGATCTCGCGCCTGCTCCAGAACGCTTTTTACGCGATCCAAGACACCAAGACGCCCGCCAAGATCGCTGCCGTGCGCCTGGTCGTCTCGGCGGCCGTGGCCGTGCCGCTCATGGTTCCGCTCGACACGGTGGCCGTGAGTGCCCTACCGTGGATGCCGGATCCGGCCGACCCGACCTACCTGGGCGCCGTCGGGCTGGCGGTGGGCGCCTCGGCCGGGGCGTGGGTCGAGCTGGGCAGCCTGCTCCGTGCCCTGCGCATCCGGCTGGAGACCCCGCTGCACCTCCCGTGGCGCCGCATCGCGCAGATGGTGGGCCTGGCCCTCGCGGCGGCGGCACTGGGGGCCGGGCTCTGGTGGATGCTCCCGGCGTGGCCCGTGATCGCAACGGCGGCACTCGTCGTGAGCGTCTATGCCGCGCTGTACCTGGGTGGCGCGGCCCTCGCTGGCTTCGGCGAGCTAGACGCCTGGGCCGGCCGCTTCCTCCGCCGCCCATCGTGACCGTCCGAACCCCTGTGCCCGCGCTGCATTCTACGTGACCACCTTCCCCACTGAGAGCCTGATCCGATGAGCCGTATCGTCAATACCGGGCAGACGCCCGCGAAGCGTCGCCACGCCCATCGCCGCTCCTGCGCCGAGGTGTTGCGCCTCCTCGCCGAGAAGCGCCTTACCGACCACTTCGATGCCGAGGCGAAGGACATGGTCGCCTTCCTCGTCTTCAACCTGCGCGGCATCTACCAGACCATTGACGAGAGCGCGCATGCCTGGGACGAGAAGAACTACTGGAAGAAGGCCGAGGCGCTGCGCGAGCGCTGGCGCTGGAGCCGCACCGCTGCCCGCGAGCTGGAGGCGCTCGTCCTCGACGACGACTGGGACGCGATCCCGATCCAGCTCATCGGCCTCACCGAGCGCTTCCAGGACGTGACGGTGCGCTCCATCACGCGCAACGCGGACTGGTGGTGCGGGGCCCTCCGCGCGCTCCGCCGCGAGGCCGAGGCGTGACGCGTGTGGCATGAATCGTGAAACGTAAAACGTTGAGGAGACTCATACTCATCCGTTTCACGCATTACGGCTTTACGTAGCGCGTGCTACAGGCTGCAGGATTCCGCAGCGGCCACGCACTCCGATTCATCCACTGTACCCAATTCCAACCGCCTCATGGCCGACCCCGAGCTCACTCCGCGTCCCGGTATTTTGCTCATTGCCCCTCCTGTGCTGGAAGACCCTAACTTCCGCCGTGCCGTCGTTCTGCTCTGTGAGCACGGAAACGAGGGCAGCTTCGGGCTCATCCTGAACCGTCCGATCGACCTGCAACTCAGCGACGTGATGGAGGAGGTGGTGGTGTACGACGACACGATCAACCTCGGCGGCCCCGTGAATCGCGACACCCTTCACTTCCTGCATCGCTACGACGAGGCGCTGCCCGATGCCATCACGTTGCCCAACGGGGTGCAGTGGGGGGGCGACTTCGCCACGCTTCACGCGCTCATGGAGCGCGGCGACATCGCCAAGCAGGATCTTCGGTTTTTCGTGGGCTACGCCGGATGGTCGCCGGGCCAGCTCGAAAACGAGATCGACGCCGGCGGCTGGATCCTGGCCGAGAGCAGTGCGGATGCCGTCTTCGCCGAGGAGCCCTCGACGCTCTGGCGCGCCGTGCTCCGGAAGATGGGCGGCCAGTACGCCGTGCTCGCCAACTTCCCCGACGACCCCCGCATGAACTGAGTCATCCCTCACTCGCCTGCGGTGTTGGCGTCACATAACCCGCTGGGTGGCCGACTTGAAGCGGCTTCTGCGCTTTTATACGTAGCAAACCCTTTCATGCCGCTTTTCCCTCATGGCCTCATTGCCCGCTTTGCTGCAACGGATGCGTATCGGCGCGGCCGCTTTGCCGCTCCTGTTGGCCGGCTTCCTGCTCGGAGGGCTAGCCCTCCCGGCACAGGCGCAGTACGCCCCGTTTCACACGCCGGTGATCGATTCGGTGCTGGCCGCTGAGGACGCAGCCGACTCGGCGGCGGTGCAGTCCGACACGTCGGACGGCGACCAACACGCGAGCCTGCGCGGGCTGAAGGCGCTGGGCGCCGTGGTGCCCTCCCGGTTGTTTGAGGTGCTCCTGGTGCTCGCCTTCATGGTGACCCCCGTCATATGCGCCGGCGGATTTGCCGCGGTGGCCCTCTTCCTGGACGCGGGGTGCCTGCGCATGGGGCTGGCCGTGTTGGGATGGGGGGCGGCGCTCCTTGGCGGGCTCCTCATCGGCGGGGTGTTGGGCACCGGGCTGGGCGCGCTCTCGGTCTTCGGGTGGGCCGGTGTGATTGCCGGCGGCTTAGGCTATCCGGTTCTCTTTCTGCGTGCCCGCACGAAGATTAAGCAGCTCCCACAGGCTGAGTATCTGACGTGGAAGCACACGCTGACCGGCGGGGCGCTGCTGGGCACGGGCGCCGGGTCGGCGCTGAGCGTGGTGCGCTCGGCGGGTGCGCTGTTCAAGGGCAGCGGCGGCAGCTTTGGCGGTGGCGGGGCCTCGGGATCGTTCGGCGGGGGGCAGGTCGCCCAGGTAGCGACCGCCTCGGCGCAGGGAGCGAGCGCATCGAGCACGGTGGGGCTAACATCCAGCGCGGCCCCGGGGGTTGGGGCGGTTTCGGCCGGCGTGGCTTCGACGCGATCCGCCGCGGCCGCCGCCGACGACCAGGGCCGCGCTTCCTCGGCAAGCGGCAGCCGCGTCAAGCGGGTCGGGCGTGCTGTGTGGCGCCTCGTCCGGCGCCTGCGCTGGTACCACGGGGTCGCGTTCGTGCTCGTCCTGCTCGTCTTTCTGCCGGTGGGGATGGGCGTCGGTACGGTCTTCCAGCGCCCGCGCCTTCTGCTCTGGATCGTTGGCGTTTACACCCTGTTCCGGGTGCCGTGGCTGCTCGTCCGGAGCGGCATCGAGGTAGCCGCAACGCTGTATGTCGTCAGCCTCTTCGTTGCGCTCGCAGGCATAGCGATGGCTGCTGAGTCGCAGGCGCCGTACCGGCACCTAGCGATCGCTGGAGTGATCGCCGGGCTTGTCGAGGTCGGATACTTTGTGCTGCCCAACACCCTCCCCGAGGTGACGGCTCCATCCGGCCGGGAAGCTCCCTTTCGAGGCGGCGGCGCCTCGGATCGGTGGTAGCGGCGGTGCCCCTGTCCGGCCCGAGGCTCATTGTTCGTGTTGATAGTACGTCCCCCTCTACCCAATCATGTCCCGATGACGACGCTCTTCTCTGACGACGACCGGCAGCGCATTGCCGATGCTATTGGGGCCGCCGAGGCCGAAACATCCGGCGAGATCGTGCCCTACGTGGTCCTGCGCAGCCACGCGTACGCGGCCGTTCCCTGGCGCGGCGGTGTTCTGGGTGCGCTGGCCGGCCTGGCCCTCGTGGCCCTGGCCCGGACGGCCCTCCCCAATCCTCCGCTCGGACTTGCGCACGATGGCGTCGCTTTGCTTCTGGCGCTCGGCTGCGGAGGGCTCGGGGCTGTTCTGGCTGCTACCACCCCGCCGCTCACGCGCTGGCTGGCCGGGGCCGAGGCGATGGCAGAGGCCGTGCACCGGCGCGCGCTGCAGGCCTTCGTCGAAGAAGAAGTCTTTGCCACCCGCGACCGCACGGGCATCGTGCTCTTCATTTCACTCCTCGAACACCGCGTTGAAGTGCTGGCTGATGCCGGCATCTACGCGCAGGTGAACGACGACGTGTGGCAGGACGTGACCGCACGGGTTCGGGCGGGCATCGAATCCGGTCGCCTTGCGGACGGCCTGGTCGAGGCCATCGACCGGTGCGGCCGGCTCTTGGGGGAGCACGGGGTCGAGGCGCGGGCCGACGACTCCGACGAGTTGACCGATCGCCTCCACCTTCGCGACGAGTAGCTCCCGTCCCCATGCTTCTATCCGCCGTCCTGCGAGCGGGCCTGATCCTGGCTCTCCTGACCCCCTGCGCTCCGGCCGCGCCGTTCTCCTCGGCGGCGGCCTCTGGCCCGCTCGCCCCCGCGAATGACGCGGCAGTCCCCGACTCCGTCCTTGCTGACTCTGCTGTTGCGGATCCGGCCGAACCAAGTGTCTCGCTCGGCGCACCAAAGACCGGGATCGAGACGCTCTTCGAGTTCTTCGTTCTTGGCCTATTCGTCGTTTTCCTCGTTGTCGGTGTGGGTGCCTTCATAGGCGGGTTCGCGGCCGTGTCCATCTTTATGGAGACCGGCTGTCTCCGTCTCATCGTCTTCGGGCTCGGCTGGATTCCGGCCTGCTTCGTGGGGTTTCTTGTCGGGGTTGTGCTGAGCGAGGCGACCGGCTGGTGGCTGTTGGGCGCCGGCTTCTGTGGGGGCTTCGTTGGCTATCCGATAGGCTGGGTTTGGGGCCGGCAGCGTGCGAATCAGCTGCCGCGGGAGGCGTACCTGACGTGGAAGCATACGCTGACCGGCGGGGCGCTGCTGGGCACAGGCGCCGGATCGGCGCTGAGCCTCGCGCGGTCGGCGGCGTTGCTGTTCAAGGGCGGAGGCGGCAGCTTTGGGGGCGGTGGGGCCTCAGGCTCATTTGGCGGTGCGCAGGCCGCTGCGGCTCAGGGCGCCGCCATGAAGGGGGCCACCGCGCCCGGCGCACTGGCGGTAGGTACGGCGAGCAGCGCCTCCTCGCCAGAAGACGATGTTTCCACGAAACAGCGAGTCGCGGAGGCCTTCGGGTCCATGGATGCGTGGCTGGACGCGGCCGTGCGCTGGTTCCGGCGCTTCCGCTGGTACCACGGGGTGGCTTTCGTGCTCGTCGGCTTCATCTTCTTGCCCGTGGGGATGGGCATCTCTGCCATCCTGCAGAATGGAAACTTCCTGCTGGGCCTTGTCCTGGTGGGGTTGTCCCTCTGGGCGTTCGTGGCCTTCATCACCACCGAGCGATTCGGGCCGCTTCGCGGGAGCGGGGTCATTGTGCTCATGCCACTCATCGCGGCGAGCGTCTGGCTGGCCGCTCACTCGAATGCGCCGTACTGGCACCTGGGCGGCGTGCTGGCCGTTGCAGGCGCCGTGGCGTTCTACCGGTCCCGGAAGCGCCGGACCATGTCCGCGGCGCCCCCGACCGACCGCTCGTCGGACGCCGGCTCGCTCTTTCAGGGAGGCAGCACATCCGCGACGTGGACCTGATGCCGCCCGCGCCCGCTCGGGGCCGAGGTCGGCGGTTTTGACTGAACCGATGGGCTACAGGCGCACCACATCTCGACCATGCGCCTAAAGCGCATGCGGTTTGCGCCAATGATTGGTCGGCGGCCCACTCTTCAGGCCACGCCGGGTTGTATCTTTGGGGGCCACCGGTGAGGGTCGGATCTCTATCGTCTTGCTGTCCGTGCCGACCTGCGTCTCACTTCGCCGCCCGGCAACGTGCCGCCTGGCCTTCCGAAATGGTACCGAGCCGAGAGGGGCTCAGGCGGCAGTCCGCTGCACCGTTGCCGAAGGGTTCATCAGTGCTCCAGGGCCTCAGGGCCTATGCCACCCACCCACCGAAGAGGAAAGCCCATGTCGAAGACCAACGACACGAAATCCGACGACAAGAACATCGATTCCGGCCCGGCCGCTCCGAAAGGCGTTCCTGGAACCGCCAAAACCATCCTGGCCGACACCTCCACCAAAGGCACCAAAAACGGGAAGATTCCGGAGATGAAGGCGCTGGAACTTCCGGTGCTCCAGCAGGACCCGTACAACCGGCAGGCGGTCAAGGAATTCGTCTTCAACGAGACCGGTAACATCATGATGGCGACCACCGAAATCGGGTCGCAGGACATCGAGCAGAGCGTGCGCGATGTCTTTGCCGAGGTGTCGGTGTTTTTCGCTGCCATGACGCGGGCCATGACCACCACCATCAATCCGGCCACGGGAAAATTCTACACGGTCTACGATTATGCCGCCATCGAGGGCATTGTGGGCGGCTCCGGGCTATTCGTTCAGGTCTCGGAAGAAGACATTACCCACACGATGAAGGAGTGGGGCGCTACGGTCAGCAAAGAGTTGATCGAAGGCATCCTCGGGCTCGCCACCGGCGAAGGGGAGTTGGCCTTCGCGCAGGGCCTGATCTCGTCCATCGGGAAGCGCGGGCTGGAGGTGGGCGGCTCGTCCGACAAGACGGACGGCAAGGTCGGCACCATCGTGTTCGTCTGCGAGTACCTGCTGGGCATGCCGATCATCAGCGCCCTCGTCGTCTACATCGACGCCAAGAAGCACTACCAGCAACTCAAGGTCGGGCCCTGCATCAAGGAGCACAGCAGCTCGCTGTCGCTGGAGATGCACAAGGACACGTACCTGTTCGTGACCCCGAAATTTATCCGGCAGTACTCGGGCGATCTGCTGTCGATCGAAACCGAGCTGGAGTTTCAGGAGCTCGTCGCCGAGCTGCAGGACCTGGTCGAGCGCCGGCCCACTATCGCGGCCGTGGAGACGTTCCCTGACGGCGAACGGGCTCCGGGTGCGCTCACCGAAGGAACGCCCTATGCGATGGTCGGGACCTTCCTGAACCCTGGCCCGGAGCAACATCCGGTGGAGGCCAAGGTGATCGCGGCGGACGGCACCCCGCCCACCATCGAAATCGGGGCGCGCCACCAGACCTTCCTGACGTTCACCGTGAAGGGCGAACTGAAAGAGCCCGCCGTGATCGGGCTCTACAAGTACGTGGAGAAGACCAAAGGCAACTGGGTGCTGGAAGACACCCCCTTCGTGACGACGCCCCGAGCGTTTACGGTGGCCAAAGCACAATAGCGACGGCGCCGCGGTGCATGCGGCACGGACGTGCGCCCACACACAGAAGAGCCCGCTCCCGTCGCAGTGTAGTTCCTGCAGACCGGAGCGGGCTCCGTGCATCGATGTTGGAGTCCCTCATCCCCTCGGGGGGCGCCCGGTCTCTTTGCTGGAGGATGCCGGCTGCGCGCGATCGGTGGTGATTCTACGGTCGCGCGTTCGTTCCATGAGATCCCGGAGGGTCTCCTCGCCGCCAAGGACCTCAATCAAGGCCGAAAGCGCCAAGAGCCGGTGGCCTTCTTCCGCGTCGCTTTCGTAGATTTTGAAAAGGGCCGGTACCGCAGGCTGAGCGTTGACGCTCAGCTCCGGCTGCTGCTCATAGCGGAGAATGAGGCGCATCGCGTTTTCTTCATTCCATCGGTCGTCCGACTTGAGCAGCTTATACATCTGCTCACCGAAGCCGTCCACCCAGTGGGGCTGAACCCGTTCTTCACTGGCGGGTTGTGGCGATTGTTGGGCGACGCTCAAAGCCGGTGCGAACGCGAGAAGAAGCGCGAAGGCACTGGCGATGAGGCCGGGGCGGGTCATCCAATTACGAACAGTCATAATACGGTTGGGATTGGTTCAGGAGTGCATGCGAGCGCGGTGCCTGGTCGGGCACTGCGCGTGGTTGCGCACATCGTTCACCTGAGCCAATCCCAATGCGTATACCTAGTTCACGTGGCACAGGGGAAAAGCCCTTTCCATCACGGGTTCTTCGCATCGCCGCTCAGGGGAGCGCTTCCATCCGCACGCCGGCGTCCGCTGATGCCTGCACGTTCGGCTGCTCCCAGGAAAATATCGGCCCGGATCGGCATGTCAGGCCGGTTCCGTTTCCGCCACGAGGTGCTCCGCGTCCCAGTCGAACGCTTCTGCGGCGAAGGCCGCGGCGGCCAGTCCGAGCGGGAGGGGCGTCAGGCCCCACAGTACGGGTGCATAGCCGCCGAACCAGTCGGGTCCGAGGGCGAGGAGCGGCGGCCCGATGGCCGTGCCGCCGACGAAAACGGTGGTCGCCAGTCCGCGGACGGCGCCGTGGTGCGCGCGGCCGAAGTAGTAGGCGTAGGCGCTGCCCAAGATGGCGCCCTGCATCCCCTGCGCCACGCCGAACACGATGCCGTATGCCCACACGAGGGCGGGCGCCGTGACGAGCGGGATGGCGGCCAGCATCGCGCCGAAGAGGACGAGCAGGATCCCGAGCAGGCGCCGCGGCGAGAAGTGGTCTACGAGCCAGCCGCTGCCCAGGTTGGAGCCGGCGGTCAGCACGCCGAGGGGGACGAACAGCAGCGCCGCCGCGTCGCGTCCGATGCCGTTGCCGCCAAGGATAGAGAAGTGGTGGAAGAGCAGCCCCGTCCCGAGCCCGGCCGTGCACACGCCGCCCGCCGTGATGAGCCAGAAGGTCCAGGTCCGGCGGGCCTCATCCACCGTAAGTCCTTCGATGTACGACGCCGTGATGTACGACGCCGTGCTCTCCGACGCCGTGCTCTCCGACGCCGTATCGCCGGTGGGGTCATCAGGCGGATCGGCGCCATCCGGTTGCAGCCCGAAGCGCTCCGGGGCGGCACGGTAGAAGAGCAGGCCGAGTGGAAGCATGACGGCGGCCACGGCGGCGCCCATGAGGAGGTACGTCATCCGCCATCCGTGGAGCTCGATGAGGTCGTTGATGAGCGGGGGAAACAGCGCCGTCGCCCCCGCCATCCCGAGCCCGAGGATCCCAATCGCAACGCCGCGGCGCCGCTCGAACCAGAGGTTTACCGCGTGATTGTTGACGAGCCCGAGCGCACCCTGTCCGAGCCCGCGCAGCAGCAGAAAGCCCAGCAGCAGCGTCACCCATCCACCGACGTACCCCATGCCGGCGCACGTCAGCGCCAGCAGCGTCGTCACGATGAGCACGGCGCGGCGCGGTCCAAACCGGTCCATGAAGCGCCCCACGAGCGGGAGGGCCGACGCCCCGGCCACCGTCGCCACCGTGTACATCCACGACACCGTGGTGCGCGAGAGGCCCAGGTCGGCGATCATGGCGTCGATGAAGAGCGACACGCCGGCTGTCTGTGCGGGAAGCGTCGCGGCCATCCCGATGGTGGCGGCCGCAAGGACAATCCATCCGTAAAAGAAGGGGACGCGGTGAACCAGACGATGGGCGAAGGGAGAGGGGGAAGAGACCGTAGTGTCCACGCAGGAAGAGACGTTAGCACAGCAAGTCGTCGGATGAGGGATCGAGGTAGCGACCGAGTGACCTCGTCAAAGTTCAGGCTTCAACCGGTCGTGCATTTTGAAAATGTGTTAATCCTTCGTGTGCGACGCCCCATGCGCCTACACTGTACGGTCCGTGCTTGTGTATCTTTGTAATCTTCTTATCCCCCCGGCGCCTTCTCCACACGCGTCCATCGCTCTCATCAATCCCGTGCCCCCCATGCCTGCTGCCGCACCGACCGACACGCGCTCGCCGCTGTTCACGGATCTGTACCAGCTCACCATGCTCCAGGCGTACTTCCGCGAGGGCATGACGGCGCCGGCCGTCTTCGACCTGTTCGTGCGGCGGCTGGGGGCGCGCAACTACCTGCTCGCGTGCGGCCTGGACACCGTGCTCTCCTTCCTGGAAGACCTCCGCTTCACCGACGAGGAGATCGATTACCTCGCCGAGCAGGACGCATTCGGAGACGACTTCCTGGAGCACCTCGCCGACTTTCGCTTTACGGGGGACGTGTATGCCTTAGCCGAAGGCACGCCCGTCTTTGCCGATGAGCCGATCCTCGAGGTCGTCGCGCCGATTGGCGAGGCACAGCTCGTCGAGACGTACCTGCTCAACCAGATCACCTTCCAGACGGGGCTGGCCTCGAAGGCGGCGCGCGTGGTGCACGCCGCCCGGCGTGACGGCACCCACCGCGCGGTGGCCGACTTCGGAATGCGGCGGATGCACGGCACGGATGCCGCGATGAAGGCGGCGCGGGCCTGCCACATCGCCGGCGTCGACTCCACCTCGAACGTGCTGGCCGGCCAGACGTACGGCCTGCCTATCACGGGCACGATGGCGCACAGCTACGTCGAGGCGCACGACGCCGAAGTGGATGCTTTCGAGGCGTTCGCACAGCTCTATCCGGAGACGACGCTGCTCGTCGACACGTACGACACGCTCGACGGCGTGCGCAAGGTGGTCGACCTGGCCGCGCAGTGGGGCGATGCCTTCCGCGTGCAGGCCATCCGGCTCGACTCGGGCGACCTCGCCGCACTCGCCCACCGATCGCGCCAGCTCCTCGATGAGGCCGGGCTCGACGACGTGAAGATCTTCGTCAGCAGCAGCCTCGACGAGCACAAGATCACCGACCTCCTCGACCGCGGCGCGCCCATCGACGGGTTTGGCGTGGGCACGCGTATGGGCACCATGGCCGATCAGCCGTACCTCGACAGCGCGTACAAGCTGGCCGGCTACGCCGGGAAGCCGCGCATGAAGCTCTCCAAGGCCAAGTCGAACCTGCCGGGCCGCAAGCAAGTCGTCCGCCAGTTTGAGGGCGGCACCGCCGTGCGCGACGTGATCGCGTCCCACGACGAGACAATCGACGGCGAGCCGCTGCTGGCGCCGGTGATGGTCGACGGCACCCGCACCGACGCGGGCCGGTCGCGCTCGCTCGACGACCTCCGCGCCCATGCCGAGACGCAGCGCGAGCGTCTGCCGGCGCGCCTGCACGCGCTCGATGCAGCGCAACCCCCGTACGAGGTCGCCTTGAGCGACCGGTTGGAGCAGGAGCTGCACGCCACCCGCGAGCGCCTGGAAGA
>JAAAPH010000500.1 GCA_009908415.1 Bacteroidota bacterium | reverse complement strand
CACCCCGGCGTGGCGAAGCGCCTCTTGCAGTGCGCGATGGACAAAGTCATCATCATACACCGTCGTCCCAGCCATATCGAAGACGACGAGTTCGGTGGGCGTGTGCGGGTCGGTCATAGAGCGCGTTTTTGGGGAGCATTTATTTACAAATGTTCAACCTCGACGCTCTATAAACCCAATTATTTACCGAAACTCAATTCAGTGTCGATTATCATTCTATTATGAACGGCCGCCGAACCGGCCTCTGTGTTTTGATGATTTCTTGAGAGGACCGGCGGACCAGCCGTTGCGCCCGGGGCGCGCAATCTGCATATTTACACATTGTTAATGCGTCGGCCCGCTCGCTCCGATCGGGCCGCTGGCTGCTTTGTTGGTTCCTTCCTACCCGTTCGTTTCTTCTCCCATTGTCGCGCACTATGAGACACAGCGAATCCGTTGAGGACTACCTCGTTGGGGTCGGCAAGCAGATCCGTCAGCTCCGCAAGGCACAAGGCCTGTATGGCAAAGAGTTGGCGCAGCGGGCCGACGTGAGTAGCGGTCTGATCTCGCGCATCGAAAACGGCCGCACGCTCCCTTCGCTTCCGGTCCTCTTCGCGATTATTGAGGCCCTCGATGCGGACCCTGCTGTTTTTTTCCAGGGGGTTGCCGAAACCACAGAGCACCCCTACGTGGTCATTCGACCCGGTGACCACGAATCGATGGATAAGGAGGAGGCAATCGGTTTTGAGTACGAGTTGCTGTTCAACAAACGGCTCCGGCTCATTGGGTTTGAAGTTGTAATCTTAACCCTTCACCCCGGCTCGCAGCGCCGGAAGGTGACCACCGATGCGTTTGAACTCAAATACGTGTTGGACGGAACCTGCACGTTCGTGATTGGCGAAGATGAGGTGTCCGTCACCGCCGGCGATCTCCTGTACTTCGACGGCCGCATCCCCCACGTCCCCAAAAACCGCTCGGATGCGCCCGCCCGCATCCTCGTTCTCTACCTTTACGACAGCGACACGTAGGCATTTTGTCTTCGCCAGCGACTACAGAGGATCGCACACGGGGGGCCAACATCGGGCAATAGTTCCCGCACCCCCATGGCCCGCAAACGCCTCATTGCATCGAGCACGTGCGCCCCAATCCATCGAGAATGTGAGGGGGCATGACGCCACGCGGGAGGGCCGGTCGCGGCGAGGGATGCGCGCGCTAACCCCGCCCAACTCGCCGGTTGGTAATGCGCACGCGACCGGGACCTGTACCTCGCCCTCGTGAGACTCGTGTGCGCCGGGCGTGACTGCCCAGATGGGTATTGGCTTCCGTGCAAGGTCCTCCGTGCAAGGTCACCCGCCGCTCCCCCGATTGGTCATCAGCGATATTAAGCGCCCGTGTGCCGCTGCCGCCGCCGGCGCCACGGACTCATGCACGCGCCATCGGTTGCGCCCTGCTCGATAGATGGCGCCTCGTCGGTTTGCTGGGTCGCGCGGTAGAGCGTGGCGGCCAGCGCGGCCACTGTATCATGCGTCTCGTCGTCGGGCGCTAGTACGGACGGGTCGAAGTGCTCATCGACGAAGTGGGTGGAGAACTGGCCCGAGCGGAAGGCCTCGTGCCCCATCGCAACGGCGCAGAACGGAATCGTCGTCGTGACGCCGGCGACCTCGTACTCATCCAGCGCGCGCTCCATGCGGCGGATGGCCTCGTCGCGCGTGCGGCCCCACGTCGTCAACTTCGAGATCATCGGATCGTAGTGGATGAGCACCTCGCCGCCCTGCTCCACGCCGGCATCGACGCGCACGCCAAAGCCCGACGGCGCCGCGTGGCGGTGGAGCGGGCCCGGGTCGGGGAGAAACTGGTTCGCCGGATCTTCCGCGTAGACGCGGCACTCGATGGCGTGGCCGTGCATCGATAGATCGCCTGGCTCCATGTCGAGCGGTCGGCCCTCGGCCACGCGGATCTGCTCGGCCACGAGGTCAATGCCGGTGACCCATTCGGTGACGGGGTGCTCCACCTGCAGCCGCGTGTTCATCTCCATGAAGTAGTAGTTCAGATCGCTATCGACCAAGAACTCGACGGTGCCGGCGTTGGTGTACCCGCACGAGGCCGCGGCGCGCACGGCGGCGGCGCCCATCTCGGCGCGCACCTCCGGCGTGAGGACGGACGACGGCGCCTCCTCAATCACCTTTTGGTGGCGGCGCTGGATGGAGCACTCGCGCTCAAAGAGGTGGATCGTGTTGCCGTGCTCGTCGGCCAGGATCTGGAACTCGATATGACGCGGCTCCTCGATGTACTTCTCGATGAACACGCGCCCGTCACCGAACGCGGACTGGGCCTCGCTGCGGGCGCCGCGCATGGCCCGCTTGAACTCGCCGGGATCGTGCACGATGCGCATGCCCTTGCCGCCGCCGCCGGCCGCCGCCTTGATGAGTACGGGATAGCCGATGTCGTCGGCGATGGCTGCGGCGCGGTCGGCATCGTCGATGGCATCAGTCGTGCCGGGCGCCATAGGCACGCCGGCCTCCTTCATGAGCTGGCGCGCCGCCGTCTTGTCGCCCATCGCGCGGATGGCGTCCGGCGGCGGCCCGATGAAGATAAGGCCGGCCGCGGCGCAGGCCGTGGCGAAATCGGCATTCTCCGAGAGAAAGCCATAGCCGGGATGGATGGCGTCGGCGCCGCTCTCCTTCGCCACCTCGATGATCGCGTCCATCTTCAGGTACGAGTCGCTGGCCGGCGCCGGGCCGAGGCGATAGGCTTCATCCGCAAGGCGGACGTGGGGAGCGAGGCGATCGGGATCGCTGTAGACGGCCACCGTGGCGAGCCCTACCTCCTGACAGGTGCGGATGACGCGAACGGCGATCTCGCCCCGATTGGCGACGAGCACCTTGCGAATCTTTCGTGCGCTGGACGGCGTTTCAGTCATTTCGTCGGGAATGTGGACCGTGGCACGGTCTCTGTTCACTGATACATGATGGATGTCGTGCCGCTGGACCGCCTGCAGTGGGCACCGGCCTCTGCCAAAACGTCGCGGCGGCGCGCGGGCGTCCCTGCGAGCGATCCGCTCATTATTCGGTGTGTTTGCATTCTATGCCGCAGACCCAAGACTACTACGACATTTTAGGCGTCGACGAAGACGCGAGCGCTAAGGAGATCAAGAAAGCGTACCGCGATCTCGCACGCAAATACCATCCGGACCGCAACCCGGACAAGCCGGACGCGGAGGAGCGCTTCAAGGAGATCCAGGAGGCGTACTCTGTGCTCTCGGATGACGAGAAGCGCGAGGAGTACGATGCGCGCCGCCGGTTCGGGGGCGGCTTCGACGGCCAAGGCTTTGGCGGAAACGGAGGCCGCCAGCGCCGTTCGCCGGGGGGCGGCTTCGACGTCCGCTTTGAGCAGGGCGGCGAAGGCTTCGGCGGCATCGGCGATATCTTCAGCAGCTTCTTCGGCGGCCGCGGTGGGGGCGGCGCCCAGACCCGCGACCCCTTCAGCCAGCGCCAACAGCGCCAGGCCTCGGGCGGTCGTGACGTGGAGACCACGCTGCGCATCTCGTTTGATGACGCGCTGCGCGGCGGCAAACGCGAAGTGACCCTGCCCGACGGCGAAACGATCCGCATTAGCATCCCGAAGGGCGTACGCTCGGGCTTCAAGATTCGGCTGCGCGGCCGCGGCGAAGCGGGACCGCGTGGCCAACGCGGCGACCTGTACGTCACCTTCCAGGTGGGGGACCACCCCCGCTTCCGCCGGAAGGGCGACGACATTTACGTCACGGAGGAGGTGGATGCCGTCGAGGCGATGCTCGGCACCGAGCGCCAGATTCCCACCCCGTACGGCCAACACATCAAAATCACGATTCCCGCCGGCACGCAGCCCGGCGAGAAGCTGCGACTCCGCGGTCAAGGGGTCCAGACCGGAGACCGTGGCACGGGAGATCTGTACGTTGAGGTCGACGTTACCATCCCCAAAAACTTGAGCGACGCCCAGCGCGAGACCCTGCGGGCGGCGGCCAAGAAAGCGAATCTCGCGTAGCCTCTTCCGTCTCGCAACCTCCGCCGTCTACGCGTCCTCAATGAACCCGCGCCCAGTAGCCGGTAGAGAATGGAATCCATTCCACATTGACCTTTTCTCTCGCGTACCACACCTTATATCTGCTGTAAACAGCCCGTTTCTATCCTGAATCGCCGTACATGAGTCCCCTTTTTCGCCTAAACGCGGCATGTCGCGTTCAGCAGAAACGCAATACCGGCATAATCTCCCTTCCTTCTTTATGTCGGTCTATCACCACCATCATCGCTGTCGATCTCGAACACATAACTCATGAAGGATAAGCCTAAGAACGTCTTTCGCATTGACATTGAGCCCTCTGAGGAGCACCCGGACCGTCACCCGACGCACGGGTGGCAGGTGCGCATCAAACGGCACGGCAAGCAGCACACCAAATACTTCTCGGACAAGCGCTTTGGCGGCCGCGAAGAAGCCCTCGACCACGCGGTCGACTACCGTGATGAGCTCCTCGAGGAGCTTCCGGAGCCGCTCGACCCCGTTGCAAAATCGGCCGAAGCCCGCTCCAAGACGGGCGTGATCGGCCTCAACTTTTGTTGGAAGGACGATGGCAGCGGCACACTCAAGCCGTATGTCCAGCTCAGCTGGCTTCGGGACGACGGTACGCGCAAAAGCGCAGCGTACTCGGTGAAAAAGTGGAACCTGCGGCGCGCCGTGTGGAAGGCCTGCGTCCGCCTTGCAGAAGCCCGCGAGGAGTACGGCGAGGGCGTGCAGGACGTCAACGAAATGTTCCAGACGGCCTACCCGAACGTGAAGGACCAGTACGACGAGGGCCCGGACCCCGAAAAGAAAAAAAGCTCTGCGGCCAGTGATGCGGAGGATGCCGCTCCGACGGAAGCGTAATCGCCGGCGAGAGGAGCGGACTGTTGTGCCATGCATCCTCTCATTGCGGACCTCCATCGAGCCAGCTGCGGAGCCGCGCCCCGAGCGTTGCTGCGCGGCCTGGCGCTTCCGTTCCGCGCAGCCCGCTTTCTGCTGAGCCATCGCTCGCTGTGGCCGTTCGCCATTGCGCCGGTGCTTATTCACGGCGCGCTCCTCGTGGGGGCGGCGGTGTTTGTGCTCGCGTATGCCGATGCCGCAGCGGCCTGGATCTGGGCGCCCCCGTCGGGCACTACATTCTGGAGCACAGCGTTGTTAGCGCTCTGGTACGTGCTGTACCTTCTGGTGCTCGCGTTTGGTCTTGTGACGGCGTACGCCACCACACTGCTCGTCAGCGGCGTGGTGGCGAGCCCGTTCAACGACACGCTCTCGGCGCGCGCAGAAGCCTTGCTCCGTGACGACGGGCCCGGCGGCCCCAACGACGGACGTCCGCTTTGGCGGGAGGCGCTGTACTCGCTGCGGTCGACGGCACTCGTCCTGGCGTTGTACCTCACATTGATGGGGCCTGTGCTGCTCCTCAACGTGGTTCCCGGACTGGGAAGCATGGCAGCCACCGGGCTGGGAACCGGAGTAAGCGCCTTCTTTCTCACGCTGGAGTTCGCCGACATTACGCTGGCCCGCTACGGCTACCGGCTCCGCCAGAAACTCCGGCTGCTGCGCGCCCATCCCGGCCTCACCGCCGGCTTTGGACTGAGCACGAGCCTCTTGCTGTGGATCCCGCTGCTGAACCTGCTCTGCGTGCCCATCGCCGTGGTCGGCGGCACGGCGATGGCGCTGGCCTTGATCCAAGATTCGACGCCGCCTCGCACTGGGTCGGGGTGAGGCGCACGCCCCGGATGCAACCCGCACCCGGCGCTCTCAGTACGCACCGGGCACAGGGTGTTGCACCGAACAAACTGCACTGTGGACCCCGATACGTTTGCCGAACAAAAACCGCTGACCGACGCCGCCGTGGCCGTCTTTCAGTCGGACGATCTCCCGCTGACGCGCGCGGCCATCATCGCACGGAGTGGCCTGGACGGTGCGACGTTCGACCGGCACTTCGACACGCCCGACGACGCTCTTACGGCGTTTTACGACCTGCTCGTGCCGCAGTATCGCCTCATTGCGGCTAGCACCGAAGGGTTCGATGCCTTCTCGCTGGAGGAGCGGCTGGGCGCGTTCCACTACATTCTGCTGGATGGCCTCGGCGAGCAGCGCGCCTTCGTGCAGGCCACCTTCGACACGGCCGTGCGCCGGCGCTCCACGTTCCGAGCGGACGTGCGCGCGGTCCATCGCGCGCTCTTCACGAGCGCCGACGTCCCCAACACGAACCAGCTCGTCACAGGGTTGTGGCCGGTGCACGCGGTAATGACGGAGATCACATTCGCGCTCGTCCGCCAGTGGACCGGCGACGACAGCCCCGACCAGCAGACCACTACGGCGCTGGTGGACAAGCTCGTTGCGTTCGTGGCCGAACTGGTCACCTTCGGCGGCGTGCAACGGGGCGTGGACCTTGCTTGGTACGTCGTGCAAGCGGACCTGCTGGGTCTGAAGCGCCTTCCGCTCATCGGCCGCTGGTTCGGCTGACGCGCGTGGCCACCGTCCTCTGTCGCATTAGTCCCCCCACGCATGCCTGATTCCACGGACGAGTCGTTTCCGGCCTCAAAGCTGGAGCGCGGGAAAATCTTCGCCAAGACGGGCCTGAAGGTGGGCGCCAACTACGCCCGCTACCTGGCCGATCGCGTGACGAAAGGCGAGGACGACGGCACCCGCAAGCGCGCGCTCAACACGCAGAACGCGGAGGACCTGTACCGCGAGTTCACCAAGCTGCGCGGCACGGCCCTGAAGCTGGCCCAGTCGATGAGCATGAACACGGGCGTGCTGCCCGAGGAGTTCATGGACGTGATGGCCGCGGCGCAGTACCAGGTGCCGCCCATGAATCGCGCGCTCGTGCAGAAGCGCGTCCGCGACGGCCTCGGCCAGTACCCAGCGCAATTGTTTGACGCGTTCGAGGCGGAGGCCATGGCGGCGGCCTCCATCGGGCAGGTGCACCGCGCCGCGCTGGACGACGGGACGCCCGTCGCCGTGAAGGTGCAGTACCCGAACGTGCGCGAAACCATCGCCTCCGACCTCTCGATGGCGCGCACGCTCTTCGGACGCCTCATCAACAGCCCGCACCTCGACGACTACTTCGCGGAGGTGCGCGATCGCCTCGGCGAAGAAACCGACTACCTGAACGAGGCGGAGAACATCGCCTTCTTCGCTGACCAGTACACGAGCGATAAGGTAGTCACGCCCACTCCGGTGCGCGACCTGACGGCGGAGACGGTGCTCACGATGACGTTCGTGGAGGGCCAGCACCTCGACGCGTTCCTGGACACAAACCCGGATGCGGCCGCGCGCAATCACTTCGGGCAGTTGCTGTGGGACTTCATTCACGAGCAGGTGGCCGCCCAGCACCGCACGATCCACGCCGATGCCCATCCCGGCAACTTCCTGTTCCGCGACGACGGGCGCCTCGGGGTCATCGACTTCGGCTGCGTGAAGACCTTTCCCGCCGCCTTCCGCGACGACATGCTTCGCCTCTGGCGCGCCCGCATCCACGACGACGAGGCCGCCATCGAGCCGCTCCTCTACCGGCTCGACATCCTGCGGGAGGATATGTCCGAGAGCACGCGCACCACGCTCCGCGACTTCTTCGACCGGTTCGGCTCGCTCATCGTGCGCCCGTACCGCTCGGACACATTCGCGTTTGGCGACGACGACTTTTACGACGAGCTGAAGGCCTGCTTCCGCGCGGGCTCCCAGCTGCCCGAAGCGGCCGGGTCGCACCATTTCGTCTTCTTGAACAAGGTGCTCGTCGGCATCTTCAACCTGATGCACGAACTGCAGCCCACCATCGACACGCGCCGCAGCCGCGCACTCCTCGGCGACACGGTGGACGCACTGGCGCTTTAGAGCCTTCTTGAAACGGTTCGTGTCATTCTGAACCTCGATTCAGAATCTCTTCGCACCCGGCAAAAAGTCCGCACAAGATTCCGGATCGGAGCCCGGAATGGCAGCTTTTACCCTGTCGGATACGCTCATAGTCCCGAAGCATCGACGGTCTACCGTCCCCGCCTCCCCGTTTCCTCAATTCCTCGTCGCATAGTCATCCGCCCATCGCAGTGCTCGTACGCATCACGTCGCGCAGGGCCGTGGCGAAAGCTTGCATGTCGTCCATCGTGCTCATGCTCACGCGGCACCAGTCCGTGAACGGCGGGAACGGCCGTCCGACCATGACGCCGCGCTCGGCCATGGCGGCCCGGACCGCATCGATGGGCCGGCCCGTGCGGAAGAAGACGAAGCTGGCCTGCGACGGCGCGTAGTCGAGCCCGAGATCGTCGAGCAGGTCGTACGTGAACGTGCGCGCCTCCGCCATCTTTTGGCGGCTCATCGTGCGGAACGCGGCGTCGCCGAGGCTCGCCACGGCGGCCCGGAGGCCCAGCACATTGGGACTGCCCATGCTGTAGGGCCGGAGGCGCTCGACGATGTCGGGCCGGGCGAGGCCGTAGCCGACGCGGAGTCCGGCCATCCCGTAAATCTTGGAGAAGGTGCGCGCGACGATGACATTGTGCCCGTCGCGGACGAGGTCGACCATCGAAGCGCGGTGCGCATCGTCCATGAGCTCGTAGTACGCCTCGTCGACGAATACGACGGCGCGGTGCGAAACCGCCTCGCAGAAACGCCGCAGCCGATCGGCCGGGACGATGGTGCCGGTCGGATTGTTGGGATTGCACACGAACACGAGCTTCACGGCGCCCGTCGTGCGGCGGTCCATCCGGTCCAGATCGTGCGTCATCGTGTCATCGAGCGGGACGCGATGGACGTAGGCGCCCATCGTCTCGGCGTAGCGGGTGAGGCCCTTGTAGCTCGGATCGGCCGCCACGACCTCGCCGCCGTCCAGCCCGTAGGCCGCACCGGCCATGCACAGCACCTCCGTCGAGCCGGCACCGATGATGACGTGGTCCGGGGAGACGCCCTCGCGCTCGGCAATGGCGTTGATGAGATCGGGATATGCGCGGTACGGATACCGGCACGCTTCGTCGTACGACGTCGCCATGGCCGCTCGGGCCGCTTCGGACGGGCCGAGCGGATTCTCGTTCGAGCTGAGCCGGATGGCCGTGTCGGGATCGCGTGCCAGCTGCACGTCGCGGGGGTGGAACGGCGGGCGGACGGTCGACGCAGGCGGTGCAGCTACAGCAGCTGACGAAGGAGCCGCCCCGGCCAGCGCAAGGCCGGCCGCCGCCGCACCGGATCGTTGCAGCCACTGGCGACGGCTCATCGAAGATCCTGAAGATGGTGTTGAGGCATCGGACATGCTAAGAAGGAGGATTGGTGGGGCTCGTGGCGGACTGCGATGTTTAAGATGACACAACGCCCCGACTCCCGGAGCGCGGCGAGCGGGACACACGGGTGAGGTGGCCGAGCACGCCCCGCCACCGTTCCGGCTCCGTCGAGGTCGTTTGTCATCGGGGGACCTGCTTAACGTGGACGGCAGCCGCAACGCCCAACCGCTGCCAACGCATCGCTGGGGCTGTTGGCGTGCATCGGCGGGGTACCATTCGGAAGCTGCATGCTGACGGGATAACGCCCGCCTTCAGCGCGTCTGCGCGTGGCGCCGGAGGGCGATCAGAACGGGGTAGCGGTGCATGAAACGTGGCGATAGAAAGCAACAGCGCACGGTCTCACGCCCCCTCTGCCGAGGGGATATGCAACAGGTGCTTCGGGGACAACCCGTGTTGTGGTGCAGAAGAATCGAGGTCTCGGCTCGCCACATTGGCCTCACCAACATCATAGGCCATATTGACCAAAAACCAAAAATATTTCTTTTCTCGATCAAAAACGCCGTTTATTTTGGCCCAGGACCGATGGAAGCGCTTCGTTTCTCCATTCTGCAAAATTGAAGAAAATGTTAATTAAGCTCGACTCTGTTACTGAAAGGGCTTACAGTACCTACTGAAAAACTGTGGGGTGAACTTCTTCCTTGATTGTCCCCCTTTTTCTCCCGAGCGTAATACGTGTCGCTTTCGCTCGATCGGTTGCGGAGCGTCGAGGTCACGGCTCGCCACCGGCCTCTGTTCGTGTTCCTCGAACCCAACCGATAGCGATCCATGACGCGGCGTGAATTTATTCTTCGCGTGGCGCGGCAGGGCGGCGCCGTAGCCGGCGCCCTGACGGCGCTTGGCCACCTGCCGTCGCCGCCGAAACGCACCCCCACCGTCCGGCGCGGCGATGGTCAGGGCCAGCACGTGGTCATCCTCGGCGCAGGCCTTGCCGGCATGGCGGCCGCCTACGAACTGCGCAAGGGCGGCTACCGCTGCACCGTGCTGGAAGCACGCGACCGCCCCGGCGGGCGCTGCTGGACCGTGCGCGGCGGCTCCACCGCCACCGAACACGGCGGCCCCGCGCAGACGGCCCACTTCGACCCCGGCCTGTACATGAATGCCGGCCCCGCCCGCATCCCGCAACACCACGAAACTACCGTCGAATACTGTCGCGCGTTCAACATCAAGTTGGACGTGTTCAACAACGACAATGAGTCGGCCTACTATTACCTTGAAGGCGAAGGCGACCTCGCGAACCAGCGCCTGCGCGCCCGGGCAGTGGAAACCGACCTGCGGGGCTACACGGCCGAGTTGCTGGCCAAAGCGATCGACCAAAATCAGCTTGATGCGCCGCTTTCTGAGGCGGACGCCGAGCGCCTGATCGACTACCTCCGACGCGAAGGGGGCCTCTCCCCAGATCTCTTCTATAGGGGCTCCACCCGGCGCGGCTACACCACGCCACCGGGGGCCGGGCTTCAAAAAGGCAAGATGGCCGCCCCGTACGACCTAGCGGCCCTCATCCGATGCGGCTTCGGCGACGAATACAGCGACGCCTACGCGTTCAATCAGCAGCCTACCATGTTCGAGCCGGTCGGCGGCATGGACCGCCTCGCCTACGCGTTCGCCGATCGCCTCAGCGAAGTCATCACGTACGGGGCGCGCGTAGAGGGCATCCACAAGACGCCCGGTGGTGCCCGGATCACGTACCGCGATGCGAACGAGCAGCCGCAAGCCATCGAGGGCGACTACTGCATCTGCACGCTCCCGCTGCCCGTGCTCGCTGAACTGCCTACCGATTTCTCACCGCGCATGCAGGCGGCCATCGAGGCCATCGACTACGCCTCGACGGGGAAGATCGGCCTGCAGTTTTCGCGGCGCTTCTGGGAAGAAGATGACCATATTTTCGGCGGCGTCACGCGGACGAACATGGACATCACGCAGATCTGGTATCCCTGTCACGACTATCTCTCCGCGAAAGGGGTGCTCGTTGGCTACTACAACTTCGGCGAGACGGCCGAATTGATGGCGGACCGTTCGCTGGACGGGCGCCGCGAACGTGCCCTCGCGCAAGGCCAAAAGATCCACCCGCAGTACACCGAGTGCTTCGAGACGGACTTCTCCGTGGCCTGGCACAAACTGCCATTCAGTCGCGGCGGCTGGGCGCAGTACACGGAGGAGACGCGCACGAAGTACTACCCCCGCCTCGTCGAGCCGGACGGGCCGATCTACCTCGCCGGCGATCACACGAGCTACCTGACCGGCTGGATGGCCGGCGCCTTCGAGTCGGCCCACCGCGCAGTGGACGCGATTCAAACGCGCGTCGTGAGCGCAAACTGACGGACCCTCGAACCTGCTTTTGCGAACCCCACCTTCCTCTCTTCACCCGATCGTTTCAGCCGCATGCTCCACCGCCTTGTTGCTCTCCTCGCTGTCATCCTCTGCCTGGCCGTCAGCCCGTGCTCCACGTACGCGCAGCCGGCCGATTCGGTGCAGTTCTTCGGCAATCCCGACTGGTCGATCTCCTCGGCCGTGAAGGTGCCGCCCGGCCGCGCGCTGTACTGGACGAGCGGCACCGTCCCACCGGTCGTCGACGAGGACGCGCCCGCGGACAGCCCCGCCCGCTTTGGCGACATGGAAACGCAGGCGGCGGGCATCCTGGAGCGGTTCGAGACGCAGTTCGCCGAGGAAGGCCTCAGCCTTTCGGACGTGGTGTACCTGCGCGTGTACCTCGTGCCCAGCGAGGATGGCACGATCGACTTCCAGGGCTGGTTCGACGCGTACGCGCAGTTCTTCGGCACGGCGGAGAACCCGACGAAGCCGGCCCGCTCCACGGTGGGCGTCGCGCAGCTCGTGAACCCCGGCTGGCGCGTCGAGATCGAGGCGTTCGCCGCGTACCCGGAGTAGTTGAGACAAGAACGCGCGGGTGAGCGGCTGAAGCGGACTCAACGCCCGCCCCCCGGATGTGCACGGGATAGCGATCATGTGGGGTCGTGAATACATGGCGTGCCGGAATTTACTATCTTGAGGTCCATGTTCCGTGGACTCGCCTCTTCATGTCATGACCCGCTGGATACGACGCATCGCTTTCTTCGTGGGCGGGTTGTACATCCTGACCGGTGCAGCACAGGCAATGCAATCGCCCGGGGCGGCCGCCGGGGAAGCGGGGCGCGTTCCCCTGCTCCAGTTCTCGGCCGATGACTACGACGCGCACGTCCAAAACTGGGCGGCCCGCCGCCTTCGTGATGGCACGATGGTCTTCGCCAACACGAGCGGCGTGCTCACCTTCGATGGGACGCGCTGGCAGACGATCCCGATGCCGAACGGGAGCCTCGTCCGCTCCCTCGCGCAGGACACCACCGGCCGCGTCTATGTGGGCGCGCAAGGAGAACTCGGCTACCTGGCCCCGGACTCGCTGGGCGTGCTTCGCTACGTCTCGCTGATGCACCACGTGCCGAACCGCGATCGCGCCTTCGGCAACGTGTGGGCGACGGTGCACACGCCGGCAGGCGTTTTCTTTCAAACGAACCAGCAGCTCTTCCAGTGGGTGCCCGGCCAGGACACGCTACGAGTCCGGCGATCGGCGGCGCGCTTCGTCCACGCCTTTGCCGTCCGGGACACGCTGTACGTCGCCGAAGCCGGCACCGGACTGCTCCGGCATACCGCGGAAGACTCGCTCGCTCCGGTTCCCGGCACGGGCAGCCTCGGCGAGGAACGGATCACCGTCGTCCTGCCGCTGAATCCGCGCGATCTGCTGATTGGCACGATGAACCGCGGGCTGTTTCGCTACGATGGGCGTACGCTCCAACCCTTTCCGTCGCCCGCAAACGCGCTGCTCCGGGAGCACCTGCTGTACCGCGGCATAGCGCTTCCGGGAGGCCGGTTCGCCTTCGCCACGTTGCGCGGTGGGGTCTTCATCCTCCGCGATGATGGACCGATCGAGCGCATCATCGACACGCAGGACGGGCTGCAGGACAACACGGTGACCAACCTCTTTACCGATGGCGAGGGCGGCCTCTGGCTGACCCTCAACGATGGCATCGCACGCGCTGACTGGCCCGCACCGTTCACGTCGTTCGGTGAGGCCGATGGCCTGGCGGGCATCGTCGAAGCCATCGCGCGCCACGACGGCCGGCTCTATGCCGCGACGAACCGTGGCGTGTTTGTGCTGTCGCCTACCTCACAGCGGGCCGCCCGCTTCTCGGCGCTTGCCGCGCCCCCAACGGATTGCCGGAGCTTACTGTCGGTCGGAAGAGACGTATTGGCCGGCTGCGGAGACGGCCTGTACCGGATTCGGGGAACGATGGCTACTCGCCTGTTTGCGAGTTCTTCCATCCGCGCGCTCGGTGCCGCCCCCTTCGACTCCACCCTGGTCCTGGCCGGTGACAGCGACGGCCTGCGGCGCGTGGAGCGACGCGGCGACCGGTGGGTGGCTGCGGGCCTGATAGCGGGCCTGGATCAGCCGGTGAGCAGGGTTGCTTTCGCCCCCGACGGGGCCGTGTGGGTAAGCCTGAGCCCGGAAGGCGTAGCACGCGTCCGGAACGCGACCGCGGCGGCGCCCGAGGTGACGGTATTCCGCCCCGGCGAGCGGGGCCTCCCGCCGGGCGGCATCTACCTCGCGCGCGGCACGGAGCATCCGCTGTTTCTCACGGAAAGCGGGCTCTACCGCTACGTCACCGGACTGGACGGTACGGCATCCTTCCAACCTGACGCCCGCTTTGGCCCGGCCTTCGCTGGCACGCCGGACGGCTCGCCCGGCCGCAGCGTCCTGGTGGCCCGGGCCGACGCGCAAGACCATGTGTGGATGTTTGCGTGGCCGGACGTCGGCGTAGCCCGCCACCAACCCGACGGCTCATTCCAGTGGCAAGCCGGTCTCTACCATCGTGCGCGCATGCCGTTCGTGTACGCGATCCATCCCGACCCGGACGGCACGCTGTGGTTTGGCGGCACCGAGGGTATCGTCCGCTACGACCCCGACCGAGCCCCTCCCCCTCCGCCGCCGCGCCGCCCGGTCGCACATCGCATGACGCCCGTGGGCAGCGACTCGGTGCTGTTCGCGAACGCCGCTGCGCACACGCCTGTGCTGCGGTACAGCGACAATGCGGTCCGC
>JAAAPH010000229.1 GCA_009908415.1 Bacteroidota bacterium | reverse complement strand
CTGTTTCAAGGCGGCGCGTTGTTCGACTCGATGACGGCCTTCGAAAACATTGCCTTCCCCATTCGCAATTTTACCCGCTCCGCAGAGACGGCGGTGCGAGACCGCGTACACGAATGCCTCGATCTAGTCAACTTGTCCGACATTGACGACAAGAAACCTTCGGAGCTGTCGGGGGGGATGCGCAAGCGCGTGGCGCTGGCCCGGGCCATCGCCCTTCAGCCCCGGTACATTCTCTACGACGAGCCTACGAGCGGCCTCGACCCGGAAACGTCCAACACCATCGATGAGCTGATCTATTCGCTCTCGAAGGAGCTCAACGTCACGAGCGTGGTGGTGACCCACGACATGCATTCCGTGCTCACCATTGCCGACCGGGTGGCCTTCCTGCACGAGACGCGGCTCCGCTGGGTCGGGCCGGTGGACGCTATCCACGAACGCGAGGACCCCGTCCTTGATGCGTTCGTGCAAGCCAACCAGTACCAGATCGGCAACCCGTCTGCTGCGATTGCTCCCGGTTCGCCCTCTTCCTCCTAACGTCTGTTTGTCGGTTTACCCCCACGCCTGTGAAATACAGTAACGAAGTCAAAGTCGGCCTTTCCCTGGTCCTCGCGGCCCTCGTGTTCTATTTCGGGATTCGCTACATGCAGAACATCCCGCTCTTCCAGGGCAGCTATGTGTTGGAAACCAGCTTCGCCGACGCCAGTGGGCTGGGCACCGGCAATCCGGTGCGCGTGAACGGCGTGAACGTAGGCACCGTGGAGTCGGTCACGCTCGACCCCCAAGCCCGCCGGGCCCGCGTGCGCTTTCGGGTCGACAAGAGCGTCCAGATCCCTGAGGGGTCCACGGCCTCGATTTCAGGCGTCAGCGCGCTGGGCGGGGTGCGGCTCAGCATCTCGTTGGGCGCCCCCGACAATGCGCCCATTCCCCCCGGCGGCTTCGTCCCCAGCCCGCCGGAAGAGGACATCCTGGCCCAGCTGTCCGATCAGGCGCCCGTCCTGGCCGCCCGCACCGACAGCCTGCTGCGCTCGGCCAACCAGACGCTCGAAGACGCCCAGACGCTGTTCAAGTCGCCCGACAGTGGCGTGCAAACGACGCTCTCTTCGATCCGCGGGAGTGCCGATGCGCTCTCGACCCTGCTCCGGGAGGACCTGGAGCAACTCAATGAGGTGGTTGCCAACACGGAACTGTTGACCGAGGAGCTGGGCGCGCTCGTGCGCGACAACCGCGACTCGTTGAACGCGACAGTTGACAACGTGAACCGCGTGCTGTCTCAGACGGAGCGCAATCTCGTGGTACTGGAGCGCACCTCGACGAACCTGGACCGGATCATCCAGAAGATCGACGAAGGCGAGGGTACCATCGGCCGCCTCGTCAACGACCCCAGCCTGTACGTCCGCCTCGACTCGGCCGCCACCCGGCTCAACACCATCCTCGACGACTTCCAGCAGCAGCCGGGACGCTACCTGAAGGACATGACCCTCGTCCGCGTATTCTGACTGCCCGATGATGCCCTCTGCTTGCATGGTCGCCGCCTCTCATGTCGGATCGTCCGGACCCATCCCGCCCCGCCTCTACGGCCGATGCGCCGTCGGCCGCAAACGGCCAAGCCGCCCCGCCTGACGCTGCCTCGCCTGACGCTCCCCCGACGCGCTATCGGAACCTGCGGGCGCTGGTCACGCGCTATGTGCGCCAGCACCTGCCCCAAACGCCGTCGGCACGCGCGCCGATGGATGAGCCGCCGCGGGCGGTGGGCACCCACGCGGCCGTGCTGCCCTATCTCCGCGCGGTGCCGCTCGCCCTTGCGGCCGCCTTTGCGGCCTCGTTTGCATGGGACTTCGCGGGCCTCCAGCTCACGATCTGGGGTCACACGCTCGTCTTTGACGGCCTGCTCCGCATCGTCTCCGTCAGCGGCCTGATCGGCTTTCTGACGAACTGGCTGGCCATCACGATGCTCTTCCAGCCGCGCAAGCCGCGCCCGCTCGTGGGCCAGGGCCTCGTGCCGGCCCAGCGCGAACGCATCGCGTTCCGCCTCGCCGAGGCCGTCTCGGACGAGCTGATCAGCGAGGCCATCATCAAAGAGAAGATCCATGAGAGCGGGCTGATCGCTGAGTACCGGGGCCTCGCCGTCTCCGTCACGCGTAGCGTACTGAACGACCCGAGCTTCCGCCGCGAGCTTAAGGTCTTGATCCAAGAGTACGCCGAGGAGCTGCTCGCCTCCGACGAGGTGCGCCAACGCATCGTGGACTTCACCGAGCAGCAGATCGACGCGCATGCCGAGCGCGGGCTGGCCGGGCTGGCCCTGCGCGCCTACCGGTTCGTCAACGAGGACGACTTTCGGGCGCGGCTCCACGAGGCCGTGGCCGACCTGCCGAAGGCGCTGCCCGACCTGCTGGACGAACTCGACCCGCTCCTCAATCAGCTCCCGGAGAAACTGGAAGCCAGCTCGGAGGAGATCGAGGACCTCGTGGCGCAGATCGTGATCAGCTTCGTGGAGAACCTCGACGTGGAGCGCATCGTGGTGGAAAACGTGCGGGCCTATGACGAGCGGCAGCTCGAAGACCTGCTCAAGCGCACGACGAACGAGCAGCTCAACTACATCAAGTACCTCGGCGGCGTGCTCGGGCTGCTCGGCGGGCTGGTCATCTGGGAACCCGTGGCGGCCCTGACTCTCTTCGGCGCCGTGGGCCTCACCATCTGGGGCCTCGACGAACTGCTCCTTCGGCTGCAAGCAGACACCGCGGCGTAGTGCGCACCGTTGCCAGAGGTTCACGATTGGCGGGTGCATGTCTGGAATCGGACCGTTAAGCTACGCCCGTCCATCCGTATCAACACCCCACTCCTGCATGATGTTATCTGTGCTACCATCTCGTTTCGTTGCCTCCCTCCCGCGTTCCGCCGCCGTCTGCCTGGCCGCTGCCGGGCTGATGCTCACCGTTGGGCTGCTCGGCGCGCCTCCCGCGCTCGCCCAACCCACCGGCACCGTCACCGGCCAGGTGGTCGACGCCGAGACGGGCACCCCGATGCAGGGGGTGAACCTCCTCGTCGTGGGCATGCAGCGCGGGACCACGACCCATGCCGAGGGCCGCTACGAACTGACGCTGCCAGCCGGCTCGTACACGCTGCGTGCCAGCTTCGTGGGCTACGCGGCGGCTGACCAGCCCGTGACCGTGCAAGCCGGGCAGACGAGCACGGTCGACTTCGCGCTGCAGCCGGGGTCCACGCTGGATGACGTCGTGATTGTCGGTACGCGCGCGACGAGCCGCTCGGCCCTGGAGTCGCCGGTGCCGGTGGACGCCATCCCGGTCGAGGCCCTCACCGCCGCGGCGCCGCAGACCGACTTGAACCAGCTCCTGAACTACGCGGCGCCCTCGTTTCAGGTCAACCGCCAGTCGTCCTCCGACGCGACCGAGTTCGTCGATCCGGCCACGCTGCGGAGCCTGCCGCCCGATCAGCTGCTTGTGCTCGTCAACGGCAAACGACGCCACAAGAGCTCGCTCGTGAACACGCTGAACACGACGGGTCGCGGCGCGGCCGGTACCGACCTGAACGCCATTCCGTCCGCCGCCATCGCGCGCATCGAGATCCTGCGGAACGGTGCCTCGGCGCAGTACGGCTCAGATGCCGTGGCCGGCGTGATTAACCTGCAACTGAAGGAAGCAACCGACCAGCTCTCGGCCAGTGTGACGACGGGCATCCGCAACGCCGGCGATGGCGAAACGGTGCAGCTGGAAGCCAACTATGGATTCGGCCTCGGAGACGACGGCTTCGTCAACGTCACCGGCCTGTTCCGCGACCGGGCGCGCACGAACCGCGCCGATGGGAACGACCTCATCATCTTCGACCAGTCGGAGCAGGGCAACTTCTTCGCCTACCCGTTTACCGACGACCCGGCGCAGGCCCGCCAGATCGACAATCAGATTCTCGACAACCGCGGGCTGGAGCGCGAGGACTTCCACTTCCGCGTCGGCCAATCGGCCATCCAGCAGGGGGCTGTCTTTCTGAACTCGGAGCTCGGGCTGCAGAACGGCGCCACCTTCTATGCCTTTGGTGGCCTCTCCTACAAGAACGGAATCGGCGCCCCCTTCCGCCGCTTGCCGACCGAAGTCAACAACATGCCGTTCCTCGCCTCGAACGAGGATCCTGGCTTTTTCCCGAATGGCTTCCAGCCGGAGATGAACTCCGACGTCATCGACCAGGCCATCACGATTGGCCTCCGGGGAGCGGTGGACGGCTGGCAGGTGGACCTGAGCAACACGTTCGGCCGCAACAGCCTCGACTACCAGATGGACAACACGGTGAACGCGTCGCTCCTAGCGTCGAGCCCGACGAGCTTCTACGCCGGGAAGCATGCCTTCAGCCAGAACACGGCCAACCTCGATGTGTCCCGCTTCTTCGATGAGGCGCTCGCGGGCCTCAACGTGGCCTTCGGGGGCGCCTACCGGATCGATCACTACCAGATTTTTGCCGGCGACGAGGCATCGTACCGCGATTACGGCCGCGCGCAGGTGATCGAAGACGGCGCCCTCGTCACACGCGACACGCTCAGCAAGGCCGGTGGCACGCAGGGCTTCGTCGGCTTCCGGCCGGAGAACGAGGTCGACCGCACGCGCAGCAACGTCGCGGCGTACCTGGACACCGAGGTCAACCTGACGGAGCAGGTGCTCGTGACGGCGGCGGGGCGCTTCGAGAACTACAGCGACTTCGGCAGCACCTTCAACGGCCGACTGGCGGCCCGGTGGGGGCTGGTCGACGACCGGCTCAACCTGCGCGGCTCGGTGAGCAGCGGATTCCGTGCGCCGTCGCTCCACCAGATCTACTTCAACGAGGTGCGCACAGACATCAACGACGCCGGCCAGCTCGTGAACATCGGCACGTTCAGCAACGACAGCGAGGTCGCCCGCGTGCTCGGCATCCCCCGGCTGGAGGAAGAGCGCTCCCGCAGTGCGAGCGTCGGCCTCACGGCGAGCCCGACCGACCGCCTGGACCTGACCATCGATGGCTACCGGATCCGCGTGGACGACCGCGTGGTGCTGACGGGCACCTTCGGGAGCAGCCCCGGCATCGCCGATCTGCTGGCGCAGGTGGGCGCACAAAACGCGCAGCTCTTTGCCAACGGCGCCGACACGGAAACGATCGGGCTCGACGTGGTGGCCACGTACCGGCTCCGCACGGGTGTGGGTAACGTCGAGCTCTCCGCCGCCGGCAACTACAACGACACCGACATCGAAGCGCTCAACGTGCCGCCGGCGCTCGACGACCAGGCGGACACCTTCTTCGGCCGCCAGCAAAAGGGCCTGCTGACCGAGAGCAACCCGCGCACGAAGCTCACCCTCTCGGCCGATTACGGGGTGGGCCCGCTCTCGCTCTTCCTGCGCACGGTCCGCTTCGGTGAGTTCACACGCGCCGGCTTCGCTGAAAACCAGCTCCATAGTGCCGAGTGGGTGCTCGACGCGACCGTGTCCTATGAGATCATCGACGGAGCCACCCTAAGCGTCGGCGCAAACAATCTGCTCAACAACTACCCCGACAAGCAGGTCCTCAACAACTCGTACCTCGGCGTCTTCGAGTACGCGCCCGTGCAGCAGGGCTTCAACGGCGCGTTCTACTTCGCCCGCCTCAACCTCGCGTTCTGAAGCGCTTGGGCGTGTGGGCGAATCGGAGTGGGGGAGCGTGCCGGCTTCGCCCTTTTCCCCCAAAACGCCTGCCCTCCCGGTTCACGCATCAACCTCTGCCGGCGTGTCGGCTTCGACCTCCGGGATCTCGGGCGTGGCCACGCCAAACCACAGGCTGATGCCGTAGAGCGCCGCCCCCACCGCAACAATGCCGAGGCCGATGAGCGACTCGGTGGGCTTGTCGATGAACACGTATACCAAAATCCACGTGTTGAGCAGCAAGAAGATGATGGGCGTCACCGGGTAGCCCCACGTCTTGTACGGCCGGTTGAGGTCCGGCTCGCGGATGCGAAGCACAAAGACGCCCGCCACGGTGAGCGACGTGATGAGCGTCAGGATAAAGCCGGCATAGATGAGCACCTGCTCGAAGGTCGACGTGTAGATAAACAGGAGCGCGACCACGGCCTGAAACAGCACCGAGACGACGGGAATGTCGCGCTCGCTCGTGAGGGCGAGCCACCGGAGCGCGGGGACGTCCTCCCCCATCGCCTGCGTGATGCGCGGGCCGAGAAACACCATCGCGCTGACCGTCGAAATCAGGACCACGGCGATAAGCATCGACATGACCTGCCCGCCGAGCTCGCCAAAGACCGCGACCCCGGAGACGTACCCGACCTCGACCCGCCCGGCCATCTCGCCCATGGGCACCGTGTAGAGAAAGGCGAAGTTGAGCAGCACGTACAGGACCGTTACCAGTAGTGTCCCGAGCAGTAGCGAGCGCGGCAGATTGCGGTTGGGATTCTTGATCTCTCCCACGATGTAGACGGAGGCGTTCCAGCCGATGTAGGCATACGACACGAAGACGAGCGACACGGCGAAGCCGGGTGTCACCATCTCGCTGAGGCCCTCCCCCGTCGGCCACAGCGAGATCGGCTGCGGCGCGTCGACAGCCAGCGCCGCGCCGATGAACAGCACGATGAGCAGCACCTTGATCCCGGTGAACAGGTTCTGAAACTGGCTCCCGAGCTTCACGCTCGTGCCGTGGATGATGCTGCTCACGATGACGATCCCCGCCGCCAGATGCTGTGCCGAGAGCGTCGGAAAGACGGCCGTCGTGTACTCGCCAAACGCAATGGCCGCCAGCGCGATGGGCCCGGCGAACCCGAGCGTGGCGGAGATCCATCCGGCCAAGAAGCCGAGCGCGGGGTGGTAGATCCGCGAGAGCAAATGGTACTCGCCGCCCGACCGCGGCAGCGCCGCGCCGAGCTCGCCATATGCCAGCGCGCCGCAAAGGGCCAGCCCGCCGCCCACGACCCACAGCATGAGCAGCGCGAACGCCGAATCGATATATTCGATCTGAAAGCCGAGACTGGTGAAGACGCCCGTCCCGACCATGCTGGCGACGACCAGTGAAGCAGCCGTGATGAGTCCGACCCGAGCCGGAGCGTCTTGCGCGGTGGTAGCCATGGAGCAGACCTTGATGGAAACGAGATCCTGCCACATCAGCGACGGGTGGCGGGGGCATCTCGCGAGAAGTACAGGGGGGATCAAATAATAAGTGTCAGCGCGCCGGTACGCCACTCACGGCGCGCGACGAAGTTGGGAATATGGCGGCGCGCGATTATCTTGCTATCCACGGAGGGCAGTCCCATGGTGTGCCCCCATTCCCCTCACCGATCCCGTAGAATGATGATCCAGCGATCCGCTGCGGCGGCGAAACGTCTTGCGCGGCCATGGCTCCTCGCCATCACGCTCGTTGCGTTCTTCCTCCCCACCCCGACCCAGGCTCAAGGGCCGCCCGCGACCGAAACGCTGCGGATGCCGTCGCTCTTCGCCGACCACATGGTCCTCCAACGCGAGCGTTCCGTGCCCGTTTGGGGCCGGACTACGCCGGGGGCGACGGTGCAAGTCCGCATGGCCGGGCACACGGTCCGCACCGTCGCCGAGGCCGACAGCAGTTGGCGCGTTGAGCTTCCGGCCCTGGACGCAGGCGGCCCCCACACGCTGACCGTGACAAGCAGCGCGGCGACGCGGACCTTCGACGACGTGCTTGTGGGCGAAGTCTGGCTCGCCTCCGGCCAGTCAAATATGGAGTGGCCCGTGCGCGCCGCCCAGCAGGCCGACCAGGAGATCGCCGCAGCCCGGGACGATCGGCTTCGGCTGTTCACTGCTGCCCGCACCGACGCGCGGACGCCCCAGTGGAATGTGACGGGTACGTGGGCCCCGACCCAACCCGAGACGGTGGCGGACTTTTCGGCCGTGGCCTACTACTTCGGCCGCCGGCTGCGAGCGGAACTCGACGTCCCCGTGGGCCTCATCAGCAGCAATTGGGGCGGGACCCCGGTCGAAGCATGGACGAGCGCCTCCTCGCTCGATGCGCTGCCTACGTTTCGGATGCTGCTGGACGCCTTCGACGCGGGCCCGAACTCGCTCAAGGACACGGTGGCTCGGCCGCAGGACGTCCCGTCCGCGCTCTACAACGGCATGATCGCGCCGCTCGTGCCCTATGCGCTCCGGGGCGCGATCTGGTACCAGGGCGAGTCGAATGCCCACTCGCTGGCCCAGGCCGCACAGTACCGCACTCTCTTCCCGCTCCTGATCCAGGACTGGCGCGCCCGATGGGACCAGCCGACCATGCCGTTCCTGTTCGTGCAGCTCGCTAACTTTATGGAGCCGCCGCAGCGCCCTGTGCAAACCGCACCATGGCCCCTGCTCCGTGAGGCCCAGACGCACGCCTTGACGCTCCCTCATACCGGGATGGCTGTCACCATCGACATCGGCGCGACCGATGACATTCACCCACGCAACAAGCAAGACGTCGGGAGGCGCCTGGCTCGGGCCGCGCTCCATGGCACATACGGACAGGACGTGGCGCCCTCCGGCCCGCTCTACCAGCGCATGGAGCGCGAGGGATCGGCCGTGCGGCTCCACTTCGACCACGTCGCCGGCGGGCTCGAAGCGCGAGGCGAGCCGCTGCAGGGCTTCGCCATCGCCGGGCCGGACCGGTCGTTTGTTGAGGCCCGTGCACGCATCGAAGACGGCACGGTGGTCGTTTCCAGCCCGGAGGTAGCCGACCCGGTTGCGGTGCGGTACGGCTGGGCTAATAATCCGTCGGTGAACCTCTACAACGCCGCTGGCCTGCCCGCCTCGCCGTTCCGCACGGACGACTGGTCGATGCCCTACGTCCCGCCCGACGGCTCGGAGGAGTAGTCGGGGGTCGCTGAGGGCCTCCCCTGCGGGATGCAGTCCGCCGCCCCTCGGCCACTGGTTTCGCCTTGTCGTTTTCCTCTCGCCTTTGCCACTACCCAACCATCGCCTCATGCGACGCTCCTCGATCAGCAACCTCATCGGGCTAGCGCATGGGGGCATCTACGCCGTGCCCGACCTGCGGGGCGGCGGCGAACACGGCGAGGCATGGCATCAGGCGGGCATGCGGGCGAACAAGCCGAACGTCTCGACGACTTTGCCGGGGCCGCGCAGTTCAGCGATATGCCCACACGACGGCGCGCGGAAACCAAGACCGAGCATGGTTCCGACCGGGCGACGAGCACGATCATTGAGGAGCAGGCCGATCAGTGGGCCTTCTTCATGCATGGGCTCGGCGTGGCCCCCGAGGCGCTCTCCCGCGCCTCCTCCGTGAACGCGCGCCGGGGATCGAACCTCCCCGCCCTCGCCACCATTCATTGTGCCGATGACTGCCCTTTTACTTACGCGCCCTCTCCTGCTTCTATGACGCGACGATCCGTCGAACCGCTCTCTGGCGTCGACACGGCGTGGCTCCGGATGGACCACCCGACCAACCTGATGACCATTACGGCCGTCCTGGTCCTGGACGACCCGATCGACTATGCCACGATGGTCTCGGTTCTTGAGGAGCGTATGCTCTGCTTCCGTCGGTTCAAGCAGCGCGTCATGAGCCTCGACAACTCCCCCTACTGGGAGACCGACCCCTACTTTGAGGTCGAGCAACACCTGCACCGGTCGGCCCTGCCTGCACCGGCCACGCAGGCGCAGCTGCAGGAACGAGTCAGTGACCTGATGAGCGAGCCGCTCGACTTTTCGAAGCCGCCCTGGCACATGCACCTGATCGAGGATTATCAGGGCGGCAGCGCCGTCATCGTGCGGCTCCATCACTGCATCGCCGATGGCATCGCCCTCGTCCAGGTGCTGCTGTCGCTCACCGACGAGTTTTACGATGAAGTCCGCCATCGGTCGCGTTCGTCCAAGGCCTCGGCGTACAGCCTCGTACCAAGCCTCTTCCGCCCGGCCCTGAACGCCGTGACGTCCACGGTGAACGACGTTGCTCACGTCGGAGGCGCCTTGTTGCGCGAAGGCCTGACCATGGCGACGCGCCCCCAACACCTCCTCAAGCGCGTCAAGCAAGGCATGAGCCTGGGCGCCGCGCTCACCAAATTTGCGCTCCTGGAACCGGACTCGCCCACGCTGTTCAAGGGCGAGCTCGGCGTCCGGCAGCGGGCCGCCTGGTCTGCCCCCGTGCCCCTGGCCGATGTGAAGCAGATCGGGCGGGCGCTGGATGCGAAGGTCAACGATGTGCTGCTCGGCGCGGTGGCCGGGGCGCTGCGTCACTACCTACAGTCTCGCAACCAGTCCGTCGACGGCATGTCGGTGCGCGCCCTCATCCCCGTCAACTTGCGCCCGCAGCAGCACGCGGTGACGCTGGGCAATCGTTTTGGCCTCGTCTTCCTGACCCTGCCCGTGGGCGCGCCCGACCGGCACACCCGTGTGCTGACCGTAAAACGCCGGATGGACGAGATCAAGGCGTCCTCGGAAGCGGTCGCGGCGCTGGGCATTCTGCAGACGCTCGGTGCGGTGCCGCTCGAAGTGGAAGACCAGGTCGTCAAGCTATTGAGCAGCAAAGCCTCGGCCGTGATGACCAACGTACCCGGCCCGCGCAAGAAGCTCCACCTCGCCGGTCGGTCGCTCCAGTACGTGATGCCATGGGTGCCCCGCGCCGGCAAGATCGGGATGGGCGTGAGCATCTTCAGCTACGCCGGCGAGGTGCGGCTCGGCATCGCCACCGACGCCGGCCTCGTCCCCGACCCCGAGACGATCTTGGAGGGGTACCTCGACGAGTTCAAGCACCTGCGCCGCACGGTGGCGACCTGAGCCCTGCCCCAACGCGCCGCCCTCTCGGCGGCGCTCACCCCGACCCGTCCGCCGACCCGTCCCGCGCCTCTTCTTCGAGATGCGCCGCGATCCGGTCCGTCTTTTTCGCCAGTTCGTTCACCTGCTGGCGAAGCTCGTCCATCGCTCCGCGTGTGGGCACGCCGGCGCGTTCCAGTGCGGCATCGACGCCCTCGCGCACGCGGCGGGCCACCTGCTCGTCGACGGTCTCCTGGGCCTCCTCCAGCGTCTCTTCGGCCTGCGCCCCCGCCTCTTTCAGCGCAGCCTCGGTTTCTTCCCGGCGCGTCTTCTCCCAGTTCTTGCCTTCCCGGACGAGGGCCTGGTACAGCTTCGCCCCTTGATCTTCGACGATGGAGAGCGCCCCCAGCCCGGCAAGCCACACCTCCCGCGCGCTCTTGTCGAGGCCCAGGGGAAGCCAACCGCTCGATGACGCGTGCTGCTCGTCGGATGCCTGCTTGGAATGCGGCGGCTTCTTCGTGCCGCGCGTGATGTTGATGCTCGGTGTTGCGTTGGTCTCGGAATCAGCCATGATTGCACCTCCTCGGATATGAACGTTTCGCGTGTCGCATGATGCCGAATGGGCGCCCGTCAGTACGTCTTGTCCACCTGGGCGGCCACAGTATTCATCCCGCGAAACACGCCAATGTTCGACATGATCTTGATCGTCGAGCCTTCGATGGTGTAGTCGGGCGAGGAAAGCGCCTGCATCACGCCCATCTCGCCCTTGTCGAGCTTCGTCCACGTGTCGTATGACGCCGTGGCGCGGGCGAGCGCCTCGCTGCGGTCGAACGGATCGTCGCGCATGGCCTCGGACGGCGCGTCGTCGATCCACAGATTCACATCGACGACCTGCCCATCGTCGAAGGTGTAGGCCGCCGACACGTCTTCGCCGTCGGGCGTGTCCAGGCAGCGAAGGATGATGGTGTTGGCGAAAGCACCTGCAGACCGCTGAAAGTCGGGGTCTGTATTTAGCGCTTCGACAAACCGTTCGACAAACGCGGGTGTCCAGTATCGCGGCGGCTCACTCATCGGTTACGTAGTGCGATCAGGGTGGTAGAGTTTGCGATGACGGGGTGGATGCAAAAACATGACGTGCAAGCATACAATTAGGTTGCAACAACCGCCCTTCAGAGTTTGGTTCCGAACTCGCGCTTCTCGACGCGGGGCGCTACATTTCCTGGCGCGACCTCGTATTCGCCGTGCACGCTTGCCCCGGGTAGGCTTTCTTGCTGCTCGCCCTCCTCATCGGTGCCGGCGGGATGTTCGATGCCACAGCGCAGCCTGATACCCTGCCCTCACCGGTGGTGTTTGCCTACTTCACCGGGAATGGGGAGGACGGGTTGGGAGGGTTCGACCCTTGGCTATGCCCACTCGGCTGACCTGATCCATTGGTCCGAGCAGCACGCCATCCGTCCGTTTTCCGACAGCATGGACGGGCGTACCGGCTGGGCGCCCGAAATTTTACGACGCCGCCGCGAAGCGATTCGTCGTCGTGTGGGCATCGACCCTCCAGGGTCGGTTTCCCGAGACACGCAGCGCGGGGCACGACGGCCTCAACCACCGTCTGTACGCGGTCACGACCCCGGACTTCGACACCATCAGCGACGCGCAGCTATTCTACAAGCTGCACTCAGGACGCGGCTTGCCGCCGCTTGTACAGCCAGGCGGCCGCGGTGCCGTAAATCGCATAGTTCACCAGCATGAGCGTGTCGTTGACCAGCCCAAGCTCGGGCTCAATCACGATAAAGAGCACAACGTTCCCGGAGTAGAGAAAGGCCCCGTAAAGCAGCCCCGCCACGATCGCGTAATGCCGGGCCCAACGGTGGATGATGAAGCCGAGCACGAATGTGGTAAGCAGCGACAGGGTGAAGTGGAGAAACATGGCCGCGGTGACCAGTCCGGCCGACGGTGGCGCGGCGCCCACGTTGAGGGCCGTCTGCAGCGTGAACGTTGCCGGTCCCAGTGAAGTCGCCGCCCCCACGATGCCGGTGATGAATTCCAGCACCAGGAAGACGACCCCGGCGATCAGCCCGGCTTCCAGAACCGCCCGCCCGTTGATCCGCGAGGCGTTGGAAACGTGCGTGCTCGTCTGCGAGGATGTGCGCGCCATGATAACCACCTTTTTTGAAGATACGATGCAGACGCGACAACCTGAGGCGCCGGGACTTTGTTGCACGCCGGCGCGCTGAATTACGAAGATGAAACAGTCCGGCGCCCCACCCACACTACGCCAGAGCCTCCGGGAGCTCCGCCTTCTTTACACCGGCTGTTGTCTCGGTTGGCGTTTCGGCCTGCACGGCGTCCTTGACGCGCCGCGTCGGTAATTCCGCGCTCGGGAGTTGAATGTCGGGCGCATCGGGATTGAAGTTGAGCATGACCTCCAGCACGCCCTCCTTGGTGTCTTCCTGCATGAGCAGGTGGCGTAGCTTCGAGGCGTTCCGGAAGCCTTTGAAGTAGCCGCTGTACTGGCGGCGCATCTCCAGCACCCCCTTGTGCTCGCCCAACCACTCGCACTTGAGCGACAGGTGCTCGGCGACAACCTGCACGCGCTCCTCCCACGACGGCGGAGGCGGCACTTCGCCCGTCTCGCGGTAAGTCTTGGCCCGCTGGAAGATCCACGGGTTGCCAATCGCCCCCCGGCCAATCATCACGCCGTCGACGCCCGTCTCGTCGAACATCGCCTCGATCTTTTCGGGGTCGAGCGCATCGCCGTTGCCGATGAGCGGAATGTCGCGCACGCCCTCTTTCTTGAGGCGGCGTAACCAGGGCCAGCGTGCCTCACCCTTGTACATTTGGCAGCGGGTGCGCGCGTGCACTGCCAGTGCCGCGATGCCCACGTCTTCGAGCATGCGGGCAACCTCCAGGATGCGGATCGAGTCGTCGTCCCAGCCGAGACGGGTCTTGACGCTTACGGGCCGGCTGGCCTCTTCGATCACCGTGCGCGTGATCGCTTCCATCTTGGGCAGGTTGCGGAGCACGCCGGCGCCGGCCTCTTTCTTGACGACCTTCCGCACCGGGCAGCCAAAGTTGATGTCGATCACGTCCGGCTCCTCCGCGTCGACGAGCGGGACGGCGCGGCGCACCTCGTCGAGGTCGCCCCCCCACACCTGGATGCCGATGGGCCGCTCCTCGGCAAAGATCTCCAGCTTCTGATGCGAGCTGTCCACGTCGCGCAGCAGCCCGGCCGAGGACACGAACTCCGTGTAGAGCATGTCGGCGCCGTACCGCTTGCACAGGATGCGAAACGGCGGATCGCTCACGTCCTCCATAGGCGCGAGAAAAAGCGGCCGGTCGCCAAGGTCGATGGAGCCGATACGCATGGTCGCCGTGAAAAAACTTGCAGGTCTGAGAAGCAAAGGAGATTTTTCGCACGTTCACGCGCGTCATTCTGTTCCTCTTCGCCGGGTGCAACCATCGCGCCGATCGACCGGTCTTGTACCAATAGCCGGCGCTCAAACGTAGTGCTTACCCGATCCGGCCTCCTTCGCCGCTTCTCGAACCAACCCTCTCGATGCCATGCGCACGCTTGCTCCTCGTACCCGCTCGCTCCTCGGCGTCACATTCCTGATGGTGGCGTCTCTCCTGCTCGTCGGCTGCGGCGGCCCCAACCTCTTCGAGCGCATGAGTGCGCCGTACTGGGGCATCTGCGGAACGATCATCATCGTCCTCGACATCGTCGCGCTCGTCGACCTGCTCGGCGACGACCGCCGCGAGTTTGGTGGGAAGCTGCTGTGGACGCTGCTCATCGTCTTCTTTCCCATCGGCGGCCTGATTCTTTACTACCTCTTTGGACGGGACTAAGT
>JAAAPH010000168.1 GCA_009908415.1 Bacteroidota bacterium | reverse complement strand
TCCGAAGTCGCCTTGCGCTGCGACGTGGACACGGTGTGGATGGCTGATGATGGATGAGGAGCGACCGTGTACCCTATACTGTATGACGCGACCGCGACAAGGTGCCGCCGGGAGGCACGGCCTCGCCGCGCCCATCAACAGGGCGGCTCATTGGTCCCCAGCCAATACGTCCCGATCTGCTGCACGGTCTCCGTGAACTGCGCGAAATCGACGGGTTTGACGACGTAGCTGTTCACCCCGAGGTCGTAACAGGCCTCCACGTCACAGGCCTCGCCCGACGACGTGAGGACGATGACCGGAATGTGGCGCGTCCGCTCGTCCGACTTGAGCGTGCGCAGCACTTCAATCCCGCTCACCTTGGGCAGCTTCAGGTCGAGCAGGATAAGCCGCGGCGCGTCGGCAAGGGCCCGTCCGGCGTATTCCCCCCGGCCGAACAGAAAGTCGAGCGCGGCTGCGCCGTCGCGCACGAGCGCGATCCGTTCGTCCAAATCGAGTTTTTTGAGTGCCCGCAGGGCCAGCTCGGCATCGTGCGGCTGGTCCTCCACGAGCAAGATGTCAGCGGTTTCGGTACTCACTACGGTGTCCATGCACCCGTCTTACGATGGAAGCGTAAAATAAAACGTTGCGCCTTCGCCCACAGCGCCTTCGGCCCAGACGCGTCCGCCATGCCGCCGGACGATCCGCTCGACGATGGCAAGGCCGACGCCGGTGCCCTCGAACTCGTTCGGATCGTGGAGCCGCTCGAAGACGCCGAACAGCTTATCCGCGTAGTCCATGTCGAACCCGGTGCCGTTGTCGCGCACGAAGTACGCTGTGGAACCGTTTTCTTGGTACGTACCGATCTCCACCACGGCGTTACGCTGGTGTTGCGTAAACTTGAACGCGTTCGCCACGAGGTGCTCGAACACGCGGCGGACCATGGTCCGGTCGCCCTCCGCGCGGGGCAGGTCGTGCAGGCGCAACTGGGCCCGCTGGTGCGGCCGGTCCTGCTGGACGGCGTCGAAGGTCTCATAGGCGAGGCGCTTCATGCTGATGGACTGACGTCGCATCTCGCGATGCCCTAAGCGCGAGAGCTCCAACAGGTCGTCGATGAGCCGGCCCATCCGCTGGGCACTCTCGTACACCACGTTCAAGAGGCGCTGTCCCTCGGCGTCGAGGTCCTCCGCGTACTCGTCGAGGAGCATCTGCGAAAACCCGTCGATCGCCCGGAGCGGCGTGCGGAGGTCGTGCGACATGGAGTACGTGAACGACTCCAGCTCTTCGGTCCGCTCGATCACGCGCTCTTCCAGCTCGTCGCGGGCCCGCTCCAGTGCGTCCTCGGCCCGCTGCTGGTCGGTGATGTCGCGCACCAGGCTCGTGTAGATGCGCTGTCCGTGCACCGTCGTGTCGCTGACCGCCACGTGGAGCGGCAGCGTCGACCCGTCTCGGCGCCGGCCCACGGCCTCGCCGCCCTGCCATGGGAGCGCCCGCTCCGCGGCGCCGGTCGCGGCCGCGGCCGGCACGAGCAGCGACACGGGGCGGCCGATCACGGCGTCTCGGTCGTAGCCAAAGATCTGCTCGGCCGCGCGGTTGAACGACTTGATGGTCCCTTCCGCATCGGTGGTGATGATGCCCTCACTGGCGGTTTCAACGACCGCCTGATTGCGCGCCGCGCTCTCCTCTAGGTGCTGGAGCACCGGCGTGCCGAGCTGGAGCGCGAACCAGGCGCCCAGTGAAGCCAACAGGAGGGCGATGACGCCCGCAATGCCGCCGGCGCGAATGAATGGCGCGCGGATCTCGGCCAAATCGATCTTGGCCACGATGCCCCAATCCAGCAGGGCCACGGGCTCGTGGGCCGCCAACACGCTTACGCCGCGGTAGTCGGGGCCCACCACCGTGCCGGACTGACCGAGCAGGGCGCGCCGCATCGGTACGGCCGCCCGGCCGGCGGTGCGGTCGAAGGGCACCGGCTTGGGATTATCGAGATCGTAATGGCGGTGGCTGAGCAGAAACACGATCTGGGCGCTATCTCGGCGTGCCAGCGTAAACTCCCCCGTTTGGCCGAATCCCTCGTAGCGCGCGTGAGCATCCACAATCTGATTCAACGTGATGGTGCGCCAGCGCTCCGGATCCCGGTCGCGCGCGTACCGCGCAATCGACTCCAGCAGTCGGGCCTGACTATGGCACGTCTCCACAAGGCGCGCCTTCTGCTCCGCGTACGCCGCGCGATACAAAATCAGGATCGCGATACAAGTCACGACGAGGGCCACGCCCGTCATGGTGCCAATCAGTATGAGCAGCCGCTTCCGATCACTCATGGTGCTTCGTTGTCGGTGGCATAATCAGACACCCGCAGGAAGGCGGCTCACGCGAGCGTACAGTAGAAGGGGGCGCCTTCGCCCACAGCGCCTTCGGCCCAAACGCGTCCGCCATGCCGCCGGACGATCCGCTCGACGACGGCCTCCATGTCAACCGTCGCGTCGCCCATGTCTTTGCGGCCGAGCCTTGAGAGGGTGAGCAGGTTCGCTGCCGTCTCGGGATACTCCCCGAAGCCGGCCGGGGCTGCCTCCGCCCTGCGATGCAGCCGCACCGTGACTTCGCTGGCCTGGTGCACGGCCATCATGACCAGCACGACGACGAATAGCCCGGGCCGCCAGTTACGGAGGCGATACGTCATCACGAGCGCGTATGCGGTGCTTCCAAGGGGCACCACAAGAGGGCCGAAGGAGAACGCGATGGCAACCATAATCAGGACGCTCGCCGTGAAGGCGTGATGGCCCTACCGCTTCGTCTCATCAAGGCGATCGAGCGTGAAGTAGAACGTGGCGCCGTTGCCCTCCGCGCCCTCGGCCCACACCGTGCCCTCGTGGCGCCGGATCACGCGCTCTACGACGGCCAACCCCACGCCCGTTCCTTCAAACTCTTCGTCGTCGTGGAGGCGTTGAAACACACCGAACAGCTTGTCGGCGTACTCCATATCGAAGCCGGCGCCATTGTCGCGCACGTAGTAGACCGTCGTGTCGTGGGCGTCGTATGTGCCGATCTCCACCCGCGCGTTACGCCGGTGCTGCGTAAATTTCAGTGCGTTCGAGACGAGGTTGACAAAGACCTGCCGGACCATGGCGCGGTCGCCCTCGGCCGGCGGCAGCGGTTGAAGATCAACCTCCACGTCCCGGTCGGGCTCGGTGCGGCGGAGCTCGTCAACGACCTCGCGAGCGAGCTGCTCCATGTCGATGGGGCACGTGCGCATCTCACGGCGGCCCAGGCGCGAGAGCGCGAGCAAGTCATCAATGAGCCGCCCCATCCGCTGGGCGCTCTCGTACACCACGTTCAAGAGGCGCTGTCCCTCGGCATCGAGATCGTCCTCGTAGTCCTCGATGAGCATCCGCGTGAAGCCGTCGATCGCACGCAGCGGCGTGCGGAGGTCGTGCGAGACCGAATAGGTGAACGACTCCAGCTCGGCGGTCCGCTCCTGCACGCGCTGCTCCAGCCGCTCGGTCTGCTGCTTGACCTGCTCGTGCAGGCGCGCCTGGCGGATCGCGATCGCCAGCTGATCGGCCACCTCGCGGGCAATCTTCTGGTCGCCCTCGCCGAACGCCCGCTCGTGCCCGGCGCCGATATTGACCATCCCGATGAGTTCGTCTTCGATGATCATGGGCAGGCTGATGTACGACCGCACCCCCTCCCGGTAGAGCTGATCGGTGACCTCGGTCCCGTCCAAGGCCCCGAGGTCGTCGACGACCTCGGGCTCCCCCGCGCGCACCGAGTCTGTGATCCGCAGATCGTCGAGCGGAATCCGCACGCCGACGTTGAGCGGTGTCGCCCCCTCGCGGTAGTAGGCCAGCACCTCCCCCTCGCCGGCCTCCCGGTCGAAGAGCACCACACTCGACCGGACGAGCGGAAGCACATCGCGGACGCGGCGCATGGCCGCCTGCGCCACCTCTTGAGGCGACTGGGCGCTGAGGATGGCCTGATCGATGGCGCGCAGAATCTCCAACCGGTTGGCGTACTGCCGCAGCGCCTGCTCCGACTCTTTCCGCTCCGTAATATCCTGGCAGACACAGGCAAGGCCGCCGTCGTCGAGCGGTGCCAGCGAGAGGTGCACGTCGAAGGGCTCCCCGCTCTTCTTCTGACCGACGATCTCACCGCTCCACGGCTTGCCCGCTTCCAGCTCCGGAATGACGTGCTTCTTGATCCAGGTGGTGCACTCAACATCGTAGAGCATCGTCCACGATTCGCCGACGAGCTCCGAGGGGGCGTCGTAGCCGTAGATATCAGCGTGCGCCTGGTTGGCGTACACGAAGGTGCCGTCCTCGGCGTGGATCGACATCCCCACCATCGCGGCCTCCATGGCCAACAACTGCCGGTGTTGCACCTCTTGCGCCTGACGGCGCTCGCCGATCTCGGCCTTCAGCTCTTCGTTGGTCTTCGCCAGCTCGGCCGTGCGCTCCTCCACGCGCTCTTCCAGCTCGTCGCGGGCCCGACGCAGGGCCCGCTCCGTCTTCTTCTGCTCGGTGATGTCGCGCACGGCGGTTACGCGCGTCGTCTGGCCGCGGTACTCGACCATCCGGCCGCGCACCTCGACAGGAACCCGCTCCCCCTCTTTGGTGAGGCAGGCGCTTTCGTAGGGCGTCTCGTCGCCCGCGGCAATCTTCTCTGCAGCCCGGTCTTGGTACGCCGGTGCCGCGAGGTCGACGGGGTCTCTCCCTACGAGCTCGGCACGCTCGTACCCGAGCATCTCCGCAAACTGCGCGTTGGTGTCGACGATGATGCCGTCGCGGACGAGCACGATGCCTTCGAAGACGGCGTTGGCCAGTTGGCGATACCGGGCCTCGCTCTCGCGCAGGGCCGCCTCCTGCGCCGCGCGCTCCTCGTCGGCCCGGATGCGATGGAGGGCGATGCAGGCTTGCGCACCGAGCATCTGCAGATACGCCAAGGCCGTCGCCTCATACGGCGTGTCGTCGCCGCGCCCGGCCACCGCCACGCCAAACGTACGATCCACCGTGCCGATCCGCGTGGCGAGCATCCGGCGGACGCCGCGCGCGGCCAGCGCCGGCGTCTCGGAGGCCTGCACGATCATCTGATGGGAGGCGGCCCCCTCCTCGACGTCGGACACCAGTTCCTCGATCTCGTCCATGTCGTCGTCGGCAAGCGGCGCGCCCTGCCACTGGCCCACGAGCTCGGTGGAGGACGGACCGTCCGGGCGAAGCCATACGGCGCTCAGCGGCGCCGACACGACCGACGGGATGGCGCCAGCCAGCAGCCGGGCGACCTCCGCGCGCTCGCCGATGTGCGCAAGGGCGGCCCCGAATCCAAGAATCGGAGGCGTATCGGTCAATCTAAACGACGAGGGGGATTCAGCCATGTCCACTTCGATTCAGCACGTGCAAGAGGGTGCGCGCAGTTCGTCAGTCGCACTCGGAGAGCGCGTCGAGCAGCTCCTCCGGGGCCATATGAAACGGATTGGGCACGACGACCTTGCCCATGACACAGAGCGGGTGCGACCGGAGCGCGTCCATGACGACCTCGCCGCTGAAGACCGTCAAATCAAATTGGCACAGGGCGAGCATCTCCCAGTCGGTGGAGCACTGGTCGTAGAGCGCCTCCCAGCGCAGCATTTCGCAGACGGAGATTTCGCTTTCTAGCGCCCATCCGCCGTCGCCGGCCCACCGTACGAAGGGGTGCCCGGTGTCTAGCGCCTCGGCCTCGATCCGCTCGGCAAGAACCCGCATGTCGTCCTCGGTGGCCTCCCCCGGGTGCAGGATGAGTTGACCGGAGGCGCACGCCGCGTCAACGTCGATGCCTGCATCGCGGAGCCAGGCGCGCAGTTGCTCGGCCACGTCGGGGCTCGAAATAAAGGCACACTGGTCGCCCCGTTGTAGCCCGGTCGCAATGTAGGGGCCGAGTACACTGAAGCGCTGATCCGCGCCCTTGTAAAAGTGCGCGATATGGTCTCCGACGGACGCGGTCACATTCCCAAATCCAAGGGGGGCTGTCGTCGCTTCTGTGTCGGCGCTATGAGGCGGTGTGTGGCTGGTCATCGCAAGATACCCATGGATTCAGCAGAGCAGTGTGCGCAGCATCAAACATAACGAACAGCATGGACGGTCCCCCAATTCACCGGCCATCGCCACGTTCCAGCTTAAGCGGCCCGCGCCCCCTGGCATCGCCGGGCTGTAGCGCCCGTGCGTGATCGCGCGAGGGCGGACCACCGAACGCCCAACGCAGGCGTGCATGACGGCACATGTTGTTTCAGTCCCCGCTCCCGCAGCAGCGTTACACCCGCCCGGGCGCGTGGTGCGCTCCCCCGCCGTCCGGGCCCTGCATCGACCGGGTTGACGCCAAGCGCTCGGTGGCATCGACCACCCCACAAGTGTCGACATATCGTCACCGCGTCGATATATCGTCAAATACGGCCCAACCATCCGCCATCCCTTCACAATATCTTCTTTATTGTAAATAAATACAATTCAACGACTTAACGATCTAAATTTTTACATCCGACAAGCTTGGTACGGTGTTCTCATAAATAATGGGTGCGCTTGATACTGTTGCTTTTGGCGCGACGCGCAATACGCTCTTTTTGTTCACCAGCCCCCATCCGTCATGTCTGCTTCCGATGCCACCGGCTACCCTGATGATGAAGCCCTCGCCGCCCTCCGCAACCGCGAACCCGAGGCCGTGGAACGCTGGATCTATGGTCAGCGCGACTTCATCCGCAGCGTGCTCTTCCGCTACACGAAGGACGGCGACACGGCGGAGGACTTGATCCAAGAGACGTTTTTGCAGGCGCTCCGCAGCCTTCCCTCGTTCCGTGGCGACTCCAAGATCACGACGTGGCTCTACAGTATCGCGCGGAATGTGGCGCTCTCGCGCCTCCGCCAGACGCGCCGGTACAACTACCTGGAAAGCGAAACGCTGGAGCATGTGCAGGCGACGTCGGAGGGTGAGTTGGAGACGAACACCGAAGGCCCCTCGCCGGCTGACGACACCGTGCGCAGCGAGGAGATGCGGCTGCTGCATGACGCGCTCGACGAGCTTTCGCCTTCCTACCGCGAGGTGGTGGCCCTGCGCGACCTGGAAGAGCTCTCTACGCGCGAGGTGGCTGAGCAATTAGGCCTGAGCCGCGTGAACGTTCGGGTGCGGCTGCACCGGGCCCGGACGGCACTCCGCGAGCAGCTCCAGCCCCGTCTCGACGCCGCCTACCGGGTCGCCGCCTGACTCCCTGCGAGCGCCCGCGTAACGACCCGCGTAACAAAAGGCCAGCGGTGCGCTCCTCATCGTCCAGAGCATGGCCCCTCGTTTCCTGCCTCACCTTTTCTCCCGACCGCTATGACCATGACGCCCCAGATTACCATCACGGAAGACGGCGAAGCCATGGGCACGTTGCACCAGTTTGCCGACCGCCTGAACCGATCCCGCGCATTCGTCCTCCACTGCGTGCACGATCGCGCAGAGGACGCCATCATTCTCGACGCCGGCGAAGGGCTGGACCGGCTCCTCATTCTGGATCCGGAAGGCTACCAGGCGCTCCACCACTGTGCGGCATTTCCGCAGGCCGCTTAACGCCCCACCCGCCGACTGCTCGTCGACAGGCTGTCTCATCGTGACCCTCCCTCTGCATGACGAACGCGTCTTCCCTTGCCCTGGGCATCGACGTGGGCGGCACCAAAATTGAGTCCGCGCTCGTCAACCCCTCTGGCACCGTCGTGACAACGCATCGCCATCCGACCGATGCGGCGCGCGGCCCCGACCGCGTCATCGACGACCTCGTGACGTGCGTACAGGAATGCCTGGACCAATCCGCCGACGACGCTTCCGTGGCCGGTATCGGGGTGGCTGGGCAGGTTGACTCGGAGACGGGCACGGTCCGCTCGGCGCCGAACCTCGACTGGACGGACGTCCCGCTCCAAGAACGCGTGGCCGAGGCGCTCGGCATCCCCGTGCATGTGCTCAACGACGTTCGCGCGATCACATGGGGCGTCTGGCAGCACGGGGCCGGCCGCGGCGTCGACGACCTCGTGGCCGTATTCATCGGCACCGGAATTGGGGGCGGGGTGATCAGCGACGGCCGCATGCTGCACGGGCACCGCGGCACGGCCGGTGAGGTGGGACACACGACGCTCGTCGCAGACGGGCGCGACTGCCACTGCCCCAACCGGGGCTGTTGGGAAGCCTACGCGGGCGGCTGGGCCATCGCCGAGCGCGCCCAGGCCGCCGTGCGCCAAGACCCCGAGGCCGGGCAGACGCTGCTCGACCTCGCCGGGAGCCGCGACGCGATCACCGGCCGCACCGTCAACGAAGCGTTGGCGCAGGGCGACCCGCTGGCTCACACGCTGACGGAAGCGACGAGCCGGTACCTGGGCGCCGGGATGACGAGCGTGGTCAACACCTTCAACCCGGAGCGCATCGTGATGGGTGGCGGCGTCATCGAAGGCCACCCTGCCCACGTCGACGCCGTCGCCGAAATCGTTCGCGAGCGCGCACTGCCCCCCGCCCGGCAGCGCCTGGACGTCGTCCCCTCGGAGCTCGGCGGACAGGCCGGCGTGGTCGGGGCGGCGGCCTACGCGCGCCATCAGGGCTAGGCTCTCACGAGCACGAGGCCGCCTGGACGACGCCACGGTCAGCGCGTATCTTGCACGCAGTACGACGTGGGCCGCTCGGAGGGCTGTAACGTTCAGTCGGTGCGTGCTACCGACACCACGCATCTTGCAAACAATCCATAGCGCCATGTCGTGGGAATTCTTGACAGACTGGTTTTTGAGCCTCGGCGATGAGTACGGGGTCAACCCCTTCATCTTCGGCAGCATCTCGGTGGGGGCGATTCCGTTCTTCTGGCTCTCCGTCGCCTGGCTCGTGCAAAACATGCGGCGCGGCAAGCCCATCTTCCTGCCCGTGATGGCGACGTCGCTCTGCGTGCTCTCTGCATATATTTACCTATTCATCGCCGGCGAGAACCTCCCCCTCTGGGTGTACGGGCTCGTCGTCGGCCTCATTGGCTACAGCGCGTATACCACCGTGAAATCCGTGAAAGAGAAAACCGAAACCCCCGACGCTTCCACCGACACCCCGGAGGCCGCACCGGCTCCGACGGACGGCCCCGACCAACCGCATGGCGGCGCCGGCGGCGATGGCGACTACGACCTCGTCGTGATCGGCGGCGGCGCGGGAGGCCTCACGGCCGCGGGCGTCGGCACGAACTTCGGCGCCAAGACGCTGATGGTCGAGCGCAACCGGCTCGGCGGCGACTGCACGTGGCACGGCTGCGTGCCGAGCAAGGCGCTGCTCAAAAGCGCCAAGATCGCCCATGACGTGCAGAAAGCGAGTGCGTACGGGATCGACGCGACGCTCGACCAGGTCGACTTCCAGCGGGTCATGGAGCGCGTCCGCTCACTGCGCGACGAGATCTACGAGGAAGACGACCACCCGCGCAACTTCGAGGCCATGGGCATCGACGTGCGGCATGGCCACGCGCGGTTCATCGACGCGACGACCATCGAAATCACCGACGACGACGGCAGCACGGCGCGCATCAGCGGCCGCTACTTCGTGATCGCGGCCGGCGCGAGCGCCTTCGTCCCACCCATCGACGGGCTCGATAGCGTGCCGTACCTGACCAACGAATCGATCTTTGAGCTGGACGAGCAGCCCGACCGGCTGGGCATCGTGGGGAGCGGGCCCATCGGGACGGAGATGGCGCAGGCCTTTCAGCGCCTCGGCACGCAGGTTACTGTGTTCGAGACGCTGGACCGCATCCTTCACAACGACAACGAAGAGCTGGCGCGGATGCTGCAGGAGGAGCTCGTCGCGGAAGGCATCCAGTATCGGTGCGGCGCCCGCGTGGCGCGCGTCGCCCAACAGGACGACGGCACGATCCGCGTCGAGGCCACCACGGAAGACGGCACGACGAAGCACGCCGAGACTGACGCGCTGCTCATGGCGACGGGCCGCCGCCCCAATCTCGACGGCCTCGGCCTGGAGGCCGCCGGCATCGACTATACGAAGCGCGGCATCACGGTGGACGACCGCTGCCGCACCAATCAGTCGCACATCTACGCCGTAGGCGACATCACGGGCCGCTATCAGTTTACGCACATGAGCGAGCACATGGCGAAGACGGCCGTCACGAACGCCATCCTGAAGCTGCCGCAGACCATCGACACCAAGCACGTGCCATGGGCCACGTTCACCGAGCCCGAGCTCGCCCACGTCGGCGCGACCGAAGCCGAGCTCACGGAGCAAGGCATCGACTTCGAGACGTACCGCTTCCCTTACACGAAGGTGGACCGCGCGGTGACGGACGGCGAGACGACGGGGCTCATCAAGGTGTTCGCGAAAAGCTGGAACGGGAAGATCCTCGGCGCGAGCGTCCTCGGCGCGCACGCCGGCGAGCTCATCAGCGAGTACGCCGTGGCCATGAAGAACGGCGTGACGCTGCGCCACCTGTCCGACACGATCCACCCGTACCCCAGCTACGGCCTGGCCGCCCGGCGCGCCGCCGACCAGTGGTACGCCCAGAAGCAGTCGACGACGTTCACCAAGATCCTGCAGACGATTTTCGGCTACGAGGGCCCCGTCATCGAGCCCGACCCCGACCGCATCGTCTGACGCCGCCACGCCGCAGCATCTTGCCCCCGTACGGACGCACGGCCGTGCGCCCCACCGTCCGCACCCACGCCTGAACCCACAGCCCACCGCCTGCCATGCCGACCACGACGACCGCCGACATCGACCAAGCCGCCATCAACACGCTTCGCTTCCTCGCCGTCGACGCCGTGGAGCGGGCCGGCTCGGGCCATCCGGGCATGCCGATGGGCGCCGCCCCCATGGCGTACACGCTGTGGGACCGCCACCTGCGGCACAATCCCGCCAACCCCGACTGGTTCAACCGCGACCGCTTCGTGCTGTCGGCGGGCCACGGGTCGGCGTTGCTCTACGCGCTCCTCCACCTGTACGGGTATGACCTCCCGCTGGAGGAACTCAAGCGGTTCCGGCAGCTGCACAGCACAACGCCGGGGCATCCCGAATACCGCGAGACGCCGGGCGTCGAGGTGACGACCGGACCGCTCGGGCAGGGCTTCGCGAACGGCGTCGGCATGGCCATCGCCGAGCGGTTTCTGTCCGATGAGTTCAACCGCGACGGGCACGAGGTCATCGACCACTACACGTACGCCCTCGTCTCGGACGGTGACCTGATGGAGGGCGTCTCCGCCGAGGCGGGTGCGCTGGCCGGCCACCTCGGTCTCGGCAAGCTGATCGTTCTCTATGATCAGAATTGCATCTCGATCGAGGGCGAGACGGACCTCGCCTTCACCGAGCGCGTCGCCACGCGCTTCGACGCGCAGGGCTGGCACGTGCAGCACGTCGAAGACGGCAACAGCGTCGACGACATCGACACGGCCATTCAGGCCGCGCAGGACGCACCGAACCGCCCCTCGCTCATCTGCGTGCGCACCCACATCGGCTACGGCAGCCCGCAGCAGGACACGGCCGGCGTGCACGGCGCGCCCCTCGGCGCAGACGACCTGCGCGCGACGAAAGAGCGGTTCGACTGGCCGCTGGATGCCCCCTTCCACGTGCCGGACGCCGTGCGCGCCCACTGCCGCCGCGCCGTCGAGAACGGCAAGCAGCGCGAAGCCGACTGGAACGACACCGTGGCCGACTACCGCGCCGCGCACCCCGACCGCTGCGACGACTTCACGACGGCGCTGGAGGGCGGCCTGCCCGACTACGACACGACGGAGCTCCCCGTCTTCACCGACAACGACGCGCCCATCGCCACGCGGAAGGCCTCGGGGACGGTGCTCAACCACCTGGCCGGACGCATCTGCAACCTGATCGGCGGCTCGGCCGACCTCGCCCCGTCGAACAAAACCCACCTCGACGGCTATGCGGATTTCGAAGCCGGCCAGGCGGGGCGTAACTTGCACTTCGGCGTGCGCGAGCATGCGATGGGCAGCATCGCCAACGGGATGACGCTGCACGGCGGTGTGCTGCCGTACACGGCGACGTTCTTCACGTTCTCCGACTACATGCGGCCGGCGCTCCGCCTCGCCGCGCTCATGGACATTCACACCATCACGATCTTCACGCACGACTCGATCGCGCTCGGCGAGGACGGCCCCACGCACCAGCCCGTCGAGCACCTGATGGCGCTCCGGGCCATCCCGAACTACACCGTGCTGCGCCCGGCCGACGCGAACGAGACGGCCGCCGCCTGGCGGGTCGCTGTGGAACATGACGGCCCGGTCGCGCTCGTGCTCACCCGCCAGGGCCTCCCCGTGCTCGACGCCGCCGCGCACCCGATCGACGAGGGCGTGCCGCGCGGCGCGTACGTGCTCGCCGACGCCGACGATGGCGCCCCCGACGTCGTGCTCATTGGCACGGGGTCGGAGGTGCACCTTGCCCTCGATGCGCGCGACCGGCTGGCCGAGGACGGCATCGCGGCGCGCGTCGTCTCCATGCCGTCGATGGAGCGCTTCGACGCGCAGCCCGACGCCTACCGCGCATCCGTGCTCCCGCCCGACGTGCCAACGCTCGCCGTCGAGGCCGGCATCACGCGCGGCTGGCATGCGTATGTTGGGGACGACGGCGCCGTCCTTGGCCTCGACCGCTTTGGGCTCTCCGGCCCCGGCGACGACGTGTACGCCGCGCTCGGCTTCACCGCCGACCACGTGGCCGACCGCGCCCAGGCCTTGCTCTGAGCCGTTGGACGTTCTCAACGTTAAACGTTTGAACGTCGAACGGTTGAACGTTCTAATGTTGAACGCACCACTCGCAACCCGCAACCCACAACCCCGATCCAGCCATGAAACCCACCGACGCCCTCCGCGACCACGGCCAATCGCTCTGGCTCGACTACATCCGCCGCAGCCTCATGACGAGCGGCCAGCTTCAGCGGCTGATCGACGAGGACAACCTGCGCGGGATGACCTCCAACCCGTCCATCTTCCAGAAAGCCATCGGCGGCACGGAGGAGTACGATGACGACCTGAAGGCCCTCATCGAGCAAGACGACGACGCCGATGCGACCGACTTGTACGAGCAAATCGCCATTGCCGACATCCAGCGTGCCGCCGACATCCTGCGGCCCGTGTTCGACGAGACGGGCAGCGACGGGCTCGTGAGCCTGGAGGTGTCGCCGCACCTTGCCCGCGACACGGACGGCACCATCGAGGAGGCACGGCGCCTCTGGGCGGCCGTCGACCGGCCCAACCTGATGATCAAGGTGCCCGCCACGGAGGAGGGCATCCCCGCCATCGAGCAGCTGATCAGCGAGGGAATCAATGTCAACATCACCCTCATGTTCTCGATGGAGCACTACGAGGCCACGGCCGCGGCGTACATCCGCGGCCTGGAGCGGCGCGTGGAAAACGGGGACGACCCGACGGGCATCCATTCCGTGGCCTCCTTCTTCATCAGCCGCGTCTCGCGCAAGATCGACGCCGCGTTCGAGGCGATGGAGCCGGAGGTCGACTTCCATGGCGGGGATGTGGCCATCGCCAACGCAAAGGTCGTCTACCAGCGCTTCAAGGAAATCTTCTACGGCGACCGCTTTGCCGCCCTGCGCGACCGGGGCGCGCTCGTGCAGCGGCCGCTCTGGGCCTCGACGAGCACGAAGAACCCCGACTACTCGGACGTGCTCTACGTCGACGAGCTGATTGGACCGGACACGGTAAACACCATCCCGCCGCACACGCTGGACGCCTTCCGCGACCACGGCACCGTCCGCGGCAACACGGTGGAAGAGGACCTGGCGCGCGCTGAGCAAATCCTGTCGGACCTGGCCGATCTCGGGATCGACCTCGATGAAGTCACCGAGACGCTGCAGGAGGAGGGCATCGACAAGTTCGTGCAACCGTTCGACGACCTGCTCGCCACCATCGACGAGAAGCGGCAGGCGCTCGCCGCGAACGGGACAGAGACGGTCTCCTTTGCCCTCGGCCCGGTGCAGGACGCCGTGAACGCGCGGCTGCAGCAGTGGGAAGAAGACGATTTCGCGTGCCGGCTCTGGCGCCACGACCCCGCACTGTGGGCCGATGAGGACACGCCCGAGATCACGAACCGGCTCGACTGGCTCGAACTGCCCGACACGATGGAGGAGGAAGCCGACGAGCTGATGGCCTTCGCGCGCGACGTGAAGGACGACGTTGACACCGTCATCGTGTGCGGGATGGGCGGCTCCAGCCTCGCACCCGAGGTCTTCAGCGCAGTCTTTGGCGCCGCCGACGGCTATCCGGACCTCACCGTGCTCGACAGCACGCACCCCGACGCCGTCCGTAGCCTGGAAGCCGACCTCGACCTGTCACGCACCCTGTTCGTCATCGCCTCGAAGAGCGGCACGACGACGGAGACGCTGTCCTTCTTCCGCTTCTTCTGGGACCGCGTGAGCGCCGTTACCGACGCGCCGGGCGACCACTTCATCGCCGTCACCGACCCCGGCTCGCATTTAGAAAAGCTGGGCGCCGAACGGGACTTCCGGCGCGTGTTCACGGCGAACCCGAACGTGGGCGGCCGCTACTCGGCCATGACGCACTTCGGTCTCGTGCCGGCCGCGCTCCTCGGTATCGACGTGCAGACGCTCCTCGAACGAGCCAAACTGCAGTCGGAAGCGTCGGCGTTCTGCAAG
>JAAAPH010000524.1 GCA_009908415.1 Bacteroidota bacterium | reverse complement strand
CACCACGCCTGCTTCGATGGAAGCCTGAATCGCTTCGTCGAGCGCGTTGTACGCGGCGGTGCCAATATTCAGCCCAAAGCTGATGTTCACGACGACCGGGGTCGACGGGTTGGCGAGCTTGTGGGCGGTGACATGCTCGACCGCCTCAATCACCGACGAGAGCGGGGTGTTGGTCCCGTCGCCGGTCAGCACTTTCATCGCGTGAACCCGGACCCCGTGCGCAATGCCTACGCTGCCGGCGTTGTTGTCCTGGGCCGCCGCAATACTGGCCACGCCGGTGCCGTGCCCACTCGGGTCGGAGGGGGTGTCGCAAACGACGAGCGAATCGCCGGTCGCGTCGTGGCAGGAGGCTAGGTTCAGATCCTGATGGTCCACGCCGGAGTCGAGCACGTAAAGGTCTACGTCCGAGACGCCTTCGCCCAGGGCAGCTTGCGCTGCGCCGATGCGCTGCAGCCCCCAGGGCACGCGCTGGTCATTGGCCGAGAAGGCACCCGTGTTGGCGTCCGCCGAGCCTACGCCGACGTCCGGCTCAATCCACTGGACATCTGGGTCGTCCTGGATGACGTTCAGGATGCTGTCGAGGGCCGCAGCGTCCACCGTGCCGGCGCCGCCGTTCATTACGTAGCGACGGAAGAACTTATACCGTCGGAAAAACTTGTAGCGGCGGAAGAACTTATACGGGTCGATCCCCTTGCGCAGCCCGATGATGAGGCCAACCTCGTTCGCACTCGACTTGGACGCCGCGCCCGCAGGGGGGCTCGGCCGCGTGGCCCGGTCAAACAGGTGGGTATGGCGCACCTTGCCATCGGTGGTACTTCCGGAGGTCGTGGAAGGTGTCGCATCCGGGCCGCTGCTGACCAGTCCGTCGGTGCAGCCCATCATACTAAGCGCCATGAGAGATGCAAGAAGAAGCGCAAGCGTAGAGGATAAGAAGCGCATAGGTAGCCTGGGACATGCAAATGGGTACTAACGAAATAAACATCGAGCCCGAGCCGAGGCGTAGGTTTCGATGTGTAAGTATGTAGGACAGGCTAATGGCGGTGTAGGTACTCATCCTCTGGATGATACCACCTAAAGGCAATCTGAAAATCATTGTCTTGGGCGCTCTTTCGCCGTTCAGCGGAGTGAGGGGCCGGTTGGCAGTCCGGTCAGCCGTCAAGGTGTTGGCGTAGCACGGGGACGAACGTGTCCAGGTTGACATTTTGTAATGCGTGCTGCCGCCCTGGGAGGAGGGCCAAGCGGCTGTGGGGAAGCACGCCGTGTAGCCCCAGCGGCGCGTCCAGCGGAAAAAGGTCGTCCTGGTCCACAGCGCTCACCAGCGTGGGGTGCCCGAGAGTGGCGGCCGCTTCGACCATGCGGGGAGACCGGTCGGGGAGCTCCGACACGAAGGCGTGCATGCGCCGGAAGAGGTGCTTCCAGTTGGTGTGAAGCGCAGCGAGCTGTTCGGCACGGTGGGGGTGCCGGGCCTCGATGGCGTCCGCATTCAGCCGGCGCTGCATAGCCTCGACCCGGGCATCCCCCCATTCGATCGCGGTGCCATGCACGGCCAGGCGGCGCACGCGGTCTGGGTGACGATGGGCCAGATGCAGCGCCACGTAGCCGCCCATCGAGAAGCCAAACACGTCGGCCGTCCCGATGTCGGCATAGTCGAGCACGGCGCGGGCGTTGTCGGCAAATACATCGACCGAAAACGCAGCCCCGTCCTCCGACGCGCCGTGCCCGCTGAAGTCGACGGCGACGACGCGGTAGTAGGGTTCCAGGCGCCGCAGTAAGGCGGCCGTTTCGAGGCGCGTACATCCGGCCGCGCCATGGAGCAGCAGTAGCGGGCGCGCCTCGGGGGCTCCGGCCGTGTACATGGCCAGCCGGCCGGTCCGGTGGGGCACAAACGTCGGTGTGAGCGACGCCGGGACGGACTGGCAGAATTCGATGAGCAGACCGTGGGTGTCTCTAGGGTGCAGGAAGAAAATCTGCTTATCGTCGGCGCCCGGCTGGGGGGTTTCGCTGAGGGGCGTGAAGTCGTGCGCGCGGCAATGCGCCATCGCGGCGTCGATGTCGCGGACTTCGAAAGCGACGTGGTGCAGCCCTTCTCCGCGTCGTTCCAAAAAGCGTGCAATGGGCGATGTGGCGTCTAAGCTCTCCAGCAGCTCCAGCTTGGCGGTCTCCGTGCCGATGAAGTGCGTACGCACGCCCTGGTGCGCAACGGTCTCCTGCTTATAGGGCCGCTCGTCGATCAGCGTCTCGAAGAGCGCGACCACCGGTTCGGGCGCGTCGATGGCAATGCCAAGGTGGTCCAGGATGGGCATCGGAGGGCGAGCGTGAGCGAGCGGAAGGCGCGAGCGGAGGCGGTCCAAGCAGGAGGCCGGGGAGGATGGGATCACAAAAAGCAGTGAAAAGAGCCGGGGATCAAGTCGATGATGAACCCTGGACGGCAACAGAGGTACAGAGCTATGCCATGAGTCAACCCTCTCCCACATCAAATGTAGCAGCGCCTGGTCGGGCGCAGCAGATGCGCCGGCGGGCCATGATCGTTAGCCTGCTCGTCTCGTTTTTGATGCTGGCGGGCAAGGTGGGCGCGGCCTATATGACCGGGAGCGCCGCCATCTTCTCGGACGCCGTCGAGTCGGTGATCCACCTGTTTGCCACAGCGTTCGCGGGCTTCAGCTTGTGGTACGCCGCAACGCCCCCCGACACGAACCACCTGTACGGCCATGGTAAGATCGCGTACTTCGCCTCCGGGTTCGAGGGCGGACTCATCCTGGTCGCGGCGCTCAGCATCATCTACTCGGCCGTACACGACCTGCTCGTGGGCCCTGAGTTGCAGCAGCTCGGCGCCGGGCTCGTCGTCATCGCGGCGCTCAGCGTGGTCAACGCGGGATTGGGCTGGTACCTGATCCGAACGGGACGACAGCACAACAGCCTCGTACTCGTCTCGAACGGCCAGCACGTGATGACCGACATGTGGACCAGCGTCGGCGTCGTGGGCGGTGTGGGCCTCGTGTGGTTGACCGACATCGTCTGGCTCGATCCGGTCGTCGCCATCCTCGTCGCGTGCAACATTCTGTGGACGGCCGGCCGGCTCATTCGCCGCTCCGCGCGCGGGCTCATGGAGCGAGCCGATACGGAAGCCACCGAGCGCATCCTGGATACGCTGAACCGGGCGATGGAGCACGAGCTCATCGAGAACTTTCATCAAGTGCGCCACCGGCGCGTCAACGATCAGGTGTGGGTCGAGTATCATTTGCTCTTCCCGGAAGACATGAGCATCACCGAGGCGCACGATCGGTCCCATCTCGTGGAGGATGCCGTCAACCGGCTATTTCCTAAAGACGACGTGCACGTGACCGCCCACCTCGAACCGGTCGCTCACGACACGTACCACCCGGAAGATCATCAGGAGCCGACCGACCCGCTGCGCTCGTTCGAGCCATCGTCGTAGGCGCCGCGCGAACGCGGACCGTTTGCGTCGTTTTTATCAATCCCACCCGATCTTGCCGTGAGCACTGCATCCTCCACCATGTCGAGCCGTCGCGCCGCCCTGCGTCAATTAGAACGTATCGAACGCGATCAAGCCTACATCGGCCAACTGGAGGGCTCGGACGCGGACGCGCCATTGGACGCCCGCACGCGCCGGCAGGTCAAGGAGTACGTCGCCGGCGTGACGCGATGGCGTCGCTGGCTCGACTTCGTGCTGGCGGCGTTCTACCACGGCGACTTCGACGAGATGGAGCGGCCGCTTCAGATTATCCTCCGCCTCGGACTGTATGATCTCTTGTTCCTGCGCACGCCCACCCATGCTGCCGTGCACGAAAACGTGGAACTGGCGAAGCGGGAGGTGCGACCGGGAGCGGCGGGGCTCGTCAACGGTGTGCTGCGCACCATCGACCGGCAGCGCGACGACCTGCCCACGCCTGACACGGGCGACCCGGCCGAGGACCTGGCGATCCGGCAGTCGCACCCGACGTGGATGGTGCGCCGCTGGATGGCACGCTACGGCGCCGAGGCGACCCAGGAGCTGCTCGCATGGAACAACCGGCGGCCGGTCCATGGCGTGCGCATCAATACGTTGGCGACGTCCGTCGCGGCGTTCCAGACGCAGTTGGATGCTCACGACGTGGCGTGGACCGCCTCGCCCTATCTCGACGATTTCGTGCGGGTGAAGGGGCTGCAGCCCGTTATCGCAGCTGGATGGATGGACGCGGGCCAGTGCGCCGTGCAGGACGAAAGCGCCGGGCTCGTGGTGCGCGTCCTCGACCCGAAGCCGGGTGAGACGGTGATTGACGCGTGCGCGGCGCCCGGTGGGAAGACGATCTACGCTGCCCTGCGGATGCAGGCCCAGGGAACGATTCATGCTGTGGATGCGAACGAGGCGCGCCTTCGCCTCGTAACAGAGGGCGCAGCGGCCCACGGGGTCGACGGCATGGTGCACCCGGTCGGGGCCGACCTCCGCGAATGGGCACGCGCCGATGATGCGCCGCAGGCCGATCGCGTGCTCCTCGACGCGCCCTGCTCCGGCTTGGGCGTTCTCGCTAAGCGCGCCGACCTGCGCTGGCAGCGCTCGCCCGCCGATCTGGACGAGCTGACGACGCTGCAGGACGAGCTGCTCGACGCGGCGGCGCGGCTCGTGCGCCCCGGCGGATTGCTCGTTTACAGCACGTGCACCATTGAGCCCGAAGAAAATCAGCGGCGTGTGGCGGCATTTCGGGAACGCGACGGTCGCTTCGCGCTCGAATCGGTGAAAGGGACCGTGCCCGATACTACCGTAACAGCGGAGGGTGTTTTTACCACGCTTCCACACGAGCACGGCGTAGATGGCGCCTTTGCCGCACGCTTGCGCCGCACCGACCGGGTATGAAGACACGTGGCACATCGGTTGCGTAGCACGGCACTTGGGCGTCATGTCTCCTTTATCTTTTGCTCGTAGACGCATGTGGCATCGCGTACACGTCTGGTTTCGACGCCTGGCTCGCTGGCGGGCGGTGCTCGCCGTCGGCGTAGCGCTCGCTGCATGCGCCGCCAGCGGCCCGGCTGCGCACGGCCAGCGCATCGCCAAGTACGGGGCCGACTTCCTCGCGGGTGGTGTCGGCGCGCGGGCGCTCGGGATGGGCGGGGCGTACGTCGGCCTCGCGGGCGACGTGACGGCTGGGTACTGGAATCCGGCCGGGCTCCACCAACTCCAGTATCCAGAGATTGCCTACATGCACGTCGAGCGCTTCGCCGGGGCCGTCTCGTTCGACTATGGCGCCGGCGCGCTGCCCATCTCGGAGCGGTCTACCGTTAGCCTCTCGTTCTTCCGCAGCGGGGTGAACGACATCGTGAACACGCTGGAGGCATGGGACCCGTCGCTTGGCCAGCCGAAGCCCAACTACGAGAGCTACATCACCCGCTTCTCGGCGGCCGACTATGCCTTCTTCCTCGGCTATGCCCGACGCCTGTCGGGCGATCTGACGCTCGGGCTGACGGGCAAGATCATCCGCCGCACGATTGGCGACTTCGCCGACGCGTGGGGGTACAGCTTCGACGCCAGCCTGCAGTACCGCGCCGGACCCGTCCGCCTCGGCGCCACGGTGCAGGACCTCTCGACGATGCTGCAGAGCTGGAGCGTCAACCGTAGCGCGTTCCAGGCCACCGACGGCGACGGCAATTCCATCCCGTTCGAGGAGGCCTTTGGGCAGGCGATTCCGGTGGGCGGCACGGCGCTCGTCTTACCCGTGGCCCGCCTCGGCTCCGGGATTGTGCTGCCCATCGGCACCGCGCACCGCGTGACCCTGGGGCTCGACGTGGACCTCGCCTTCGACGGGCAACAGGCGTTCGTGCCGAACGTGGGCGACGTGTCGTTTCACCCGCGGATCGGTGGGGAGTACAGCTACAAGGACGTCGTCGCCCTGCGCGCCGGCGTCAACCGCATGCAGGTCGGCGATGACATCGGGCTCGACGTGACGCCGTCGGTGGGCGCCGGGCTCACGCTGGACCAGTTTTCGATCGATGTGAGCTTCGGCGACTTCACCGGCCTGACGGCCGAGGACCTGGGGTACAGCTACCGCATCTCGGCGCAGCTTCGTCTGGAGCAGCCCGGCCTCAAGCGGGGCGGGGAGAACTAAACGCGCGCTCGACAATAGATGGACACGATGACGCGTTGATACAACCGCGACGCGCCCTGTCTTTCCGCAACCGTTTTGCTCTCATGGATCGAAGTGATTGGATCGGACTGGGGACGACCCTCGGCGTGCACGTCGCCATGCTGGTGATCTTTTCGCTGCTGACGGCCATCCGGCCTCAGACGCAGCCGCTCGGCTTTGTCGAGGTCGAGTTCGGCGAGTTTGCCGAAGGCCGCCCCGTGCAGGCCGCACCGGAGCCGACGGAGGAGGCCGCCAGCGAGACGACCGAGCCGCAACCCGAGCCCGAGACGCCCCAGGATGAGCCGCCTGCCGAAGAGGCCACCGAGCCGGTGGAGCTCCCCGAGCAGGAAGAGCCGGTCGACGATCCGGAGAGCGTGCCCCCGCCCGATGAAGAGACCATCCCGCCCGAGCCGCAACCCGAAGAGCAGCAGGCCTCGCAGCAGGAAGAGAACACGTCCACGGCCGAGTCCGGCGCCGAGTCTGGCGACCAGGGCGAAGGCGCGACGGAAGAGAAGTCGGCCCCGTACAACATCGAGGGCCTCGACCGCGATCCGGTATATTCGCCGCTGCCGCAGTACGCCGAGAAGGTGGACGCCACCATCCGCGTGCGCATCACCGTCGACCCCCGCGGGCGGATCGCGCAGCGCATCCCGCTGCTGAAGGGTAACCCCGAACTCGAACGCGCCGTCATGGACGCCCTCCAGCGCTGGCGGTTCAACGCGCTTCCCGCCAACGCCCCACAAGAGCCGCAGACTGGCGTCATCACCTTCCGCTTCCGCCTGCAATAGCCTTTGAAGGGGAATAGGGAAGAGGGCGTTGGGAAAGGGGCGATCCAAATCGAGTCGAGCGTCAAGGCCCCAACGCGTGTGGAATTGTCGCCGCTTGCTCCCTTACTTTTACCCTTCCAACCTTCACCCTTCCAACCTTCAACTCGTAACCCGTCCGATGCCCACCGCCCCCGCTCGCGAACAGGCCGACCTCGACGTGCACGCCCTGGCCAAGGCGCTCCTTTTACCCCGTGCCATCGAAGAGAAGATGCTGCGGCTCATCCGGCAGGGGCGCATCTCCAAGTGGTTCAGCAGCTACGGGCAGGAGGCCATCTCCGTCGGGGCCGCATGGGCGCTGCGTTCCGACGACTATCTGCTACCGATGCATCGCAACCTCGGCGTGTGGACGACGCGCGGCGTGCCGCTCCGCCCACTGTTTTGCCAGCTGATGGGGAAAGAAGGCGGCTTCACGAAGGGCCGCGACCGGACGTTTCACTTCGGCCTGCCGGATCGTCACATCATCGGCATGATCTCGCACATGGCCGCCATGCTGCCCGTGGCGTGTGGCCTCGGGCAGGCGGCGCAGTACCGGGACGACGACTTCATCGCGCTGGCCTTCACCGGCGAGGGCGGATCGCGCGAGGGCGACTTCCATGAGGCACTCAACCTGGCCGCCGTGTGGGAGCTCCCCGTCGTGTTCGTCGTGGAGAACAACGGCTACGGGCTGTCCACGCCCGCCGGCGAGGCGCTGCCCGTCGACGACGTGGCGGAGGCCGGGGCCGGCTACGGCATCCCGAGCGACACGGTGGACGGCAACGACGTGTTCGCCGTGATCGAGAACGTGCAGAAGGCGGCGCGGTACGTGCGCAGCGGGCGCGGCCCGGCGCTGCTGGAGATGAAAACCTTCCGCGTGCGCGGCCACGAGGAAGCGTCCGGGACGGCCTACGTGCCGGACGAGATGATCGACGCGTGGAAGGAGAAAGACCCCATCGACCGCTTCGCCAAGCGCGTGCAGCAGGAGGGAGGGCTGGACACCGCCGCGCTCGACGCCATCCGCGACGAACTGGCGACGCAGGTCGACAAGGCGGCCGAGTATGCGCTGTCGCAGCCGTCTGTGCAAAGCACGCCGCAGGCCGAGCGCAACGACGTGTACGCCACGGCGCCCCCGCTCCCCGAGGACGGGCCGGAGGGCGGATCCAGCGAGCAACGCTTTATCGACGCCATCAGTGACGGCCTCCGGCAGGCAATGGATGCCGACGAGGACGTGCTCCTCATGGGGCAAGACATCGCCGAGTACGGTGGGGTCTTCAAGGTCACGGAGGGCTTCCTCGACCGGTTCGGCCCGCAGCGCGTGCGCAATACGCCCATCATCGAGAGCGGGGCGATCGGTGCGGCGCTCGGGTTGGCCATCGAGGGCCTGAAGCCCGTCGTCGAGATGCAGTACGCCGACTTTATCACGTGCGGCTTCAACCAGATCGTAAACAACCTCGCCAAGACGCACTACCGCTGGGGGCAGCCGGTGGGCGTCACCATCCGCGCGCCGTTTGGAGGCGGCGTGGGCGCCGGCCCGTTCCACTCGCAGTCGATGGAAGCGTGGTTCGCGCACGTGCCGGGGCTGAAGGTCGTCGTGCCCAGTACCCCGCGCGACGCGAAGGGTCTGCTGATGACCGCGCTCGACGATCCGAATCCGACGCTGTTCTTCGAGCACAAGAAGCTATACCGCTCGCTGAAGGGTGACGTGCCCGACGCGCCGTACAAGCTGCCGCTCGGCGAGGCGCGCGTGGCCCGTGGCGGGACGGACGCGACCATCGTGACGTACGGTCTTGGCGTGCAGTGGGCGCTGGAGGAGGCGCGGCATCAGGCCGAGGAAAACGGCGTCTCCGTGGCGGTGATCGACCTGCGCACGCTGCTGCCGTGGGACCGCGCGACGGTGCGCCGCTCGCTCGTCCAAACGCATCGCCTGCTCGTGCTGCACGAGGCGACGCGCACGGGCGGCTTCGGCGCCGAGCTGGCGGCGTCGGTGGCCGAAGAATTCTTTACGCTCCTCGACGCGCCGCCCACCCGCGTGGCCGCCGAGGACCTGCCCGTCCCCTTCTCGCGCTCGCTGGAAAAAGACATCTTCTCCGCGCAGAACAAGCTGCGCCCCGCCCTCGAACAGCTGCTCGCGTTTTGAGCGACTGTGGGCTTCCGGGCAGATTGATGATCGTGCGGGATTCCTGCTGACTTGGCATTGAAGGCGGCCCGCCATATCCTGACGGCATGAGCACACCTAGCGCCGTAATCGACACCAACATCTTTATCTCTGCACAGCGCTCGAAACGAGGGGCGTCATCGAAACTGGTTGCGCTCATTGGCACCGAGCGCTTCGATATTCACATATCCGTCCCGCTCGTTCTGGAGTAAGTAGAAACGTATAAGGACGTTTGTTGAAGTTGTCATTGCGAGCCTCCAACGGAGGCGTGGCCATCTCCATGGTAGCGGCACAAACGAGGAGATCGCCGCGTCGCCGCCTTCGTCGTCTCCTCGCGATGACAGCTTACAGCTAAAGAATTTCTGTCGACCTACATACGAGGGAGTTTTGCTTCGCCAGCGGCGAGACCTCAATCTCACGCGGGAGGACGTCGGTGATCTGATTGACGCGATCTGTGCGCTGGCTACGTGGCACGACATCCACTTCCTTTGGCGTCCGTATCTGCGAGATCCGAGGGATCATCTGGTACTCGAAGTCACTGTTGCAGCGGGATGCGAGTACATCGTATCCTACAACAAACGCGACTTCAGAGGCGTAGAAAAGTTTGGCGTGGAAGTCGTCGACGCCCGCGAGTTCTTGGAAACCATAGGCGAGTTATCATAAGCAAGATTAGTGTTCGGGTGCCCAATTCGCTTCGGAGTCAGATTGAGAAGGCCGCGGAGAAGGGAACGCATCTCGATGAGCCAGTTCATGGCTATGGCCGCCGCTGAAAAGATTGCTTCCCTGGACGCGAAAAGTTATCTGGAGGATCGGGCCGAGAGAGGAAGCCGGGAAAAACTGCTTCGCGTTTTAGAGAAGGCACCCGATGTAGAACCCGAAGAACACGACAAGCTGGAAGGCTGACAAGCAACGCGCTGCCCGAAATATGGGCGCCTCCGGTCCCTCGAACAGCTACTGGAGTTTTGAGTGACTGTGGACTTCCGGGGAGGTCGAGCGGCATATCCAGCGGCCAGGTCGTTTCTGCACCAGAGGGTCGTGCCACTGCTGCTTCCCGTCATCCCGGGCTTGATCCGGGATCCAGAAGACGTCGAGACCGGGTGTTTCCGTTTGTCCCCGAAAGCCGTTACCTTTGGAGGGCTTCCGGCTCCGATCCACTGACGAAGCGTGCCCTCCATGGACAAACAGATCGACGCTGCTGCCGCCGCACGCCGCATTGAGGATGGCGATACGGTGCTGATCACCGGCTCGGGGGGCGGGCTCATGGATGCGGACCACGTGTTCGCGGGCATCGAGGAGCGTTTCCTGTCGGACGGCCACCCGCGCGATCTGACGCTGATCCACGCCACGGGGATCGGGACGCGCGAGCACACTGGCCTCAGTCGCTTCGCCCACGAGGGGCTCGTCCACCGCGTCATCGGTGGGCACTGGGCGTGGTCGCCCGAGATGATCGGGCTGGCGCTCGACGACAAAATCGAAGCGTACAATCTGCCGCAGGGCGTGCTGTCGCTGTTGACCCGGGAGGTCGCTGCCGGGCGGTCCGGCCTGCTGACGCACGTGGGGCTGCAGACCTTCGTCGATCCGCGGCAGACCGGCGGCAAGTTGAACGCGCGCACTACCGACGACCTCGTCGAGCGTGTCACGATCGGCGGGGAGGAGAAACTGTTCTACCGCAGCCTCCCGGTCGACGTGACGATCCTCCGTGGCACTACGGCCGACGAAAACGGCAACATTTCTGTCGAGCGCGAGGCGGCCACGCTGGACGTGCTCTCGGCCGCGCAGGCCGCGTACAACAGCGGCGGCACCGTCATCGCCCAGGTGCAGCGCGTGGCGCAGGGGCAGACGCTCCATGCGCGCGATGTGCAGGTGCCGGCGCCGCTCGTCGACGCCGTCGTCGAGCACCCGGCGCAGCGGCAGACCGTCGAGAGCGCCTACAACCCGTCCTTTTCGGGCGAGCTGCGCACGCCGCTGACCGCCATCGACCCGCTGCCGTTCGGCCTGCGCAAGATCATTGCGCGCCGGGCGGCGCAGGAGCTTCGGCCGGGGGCCATCGTCAATCTCGGCTTCGGCATCGCCGATGGCGTGGCCAACGTCGCCGCCGAGACCGGGCAGATTGATGAAGTTACCTTTTCCGTCGAGCAGGGCATCGTCGGCGGCGTGCCTGCGAAAGGCGACGTTTTCGGCGCGGGGTACAACCCGGAGGCCATCGTCGACGCCACCCATCAGTTCGATTTCTACCACGGCGGCGGGCTGGATCTCACCTTTCTGGGCATGGCCCAGATCGACCGGCACGGCAACGTCAATGTCAGTAAGTTTGGGCGCCAGCTGCCCGGCTGCGGCGGATTCATCGACATCTCGCAGAACACCCCCGAAGTGATCTTCTGCGGGACATTCACCGCGGGCGGATTGGACATTGAGGTCGAGGACGGGCACCTCACCATTGGCCAGGAGGGCAAAATCAATAAGTTCGTCGAAGACGTTGAGCACATCACATTCAGTGGACCCTACAGCCGCGAGCACAACCAGCGCGTCCTGTACGTCACCGAGCGCGCCGTCTTCGAGCTGACCGACGACGGACTCGAACTCATCGAGGTCGCGCCGGGCATCGACCTAGAAGCGGACGTGCTCGACCGGATGGCGTTCACGCCGGCCGTGAGCCCGTCGCTCGATACGATGGATGCGCGCATCTTTCAGCCGGAATCCGCCAATACGCTCACCTGATTGACTGCTGCCGTGACTGAACTCGTCGAACGCGACCAGCCGGCCGAATGGGTCGCTCGCCTGCGCATCAATCGGCCCGACGTGCGCAATGCGATGAACCGCGCCGTTCTTCGGGCCTTCCACGACCATCTCGACGCGCTGGCCGCCGAAGACGTTCGGGCACTCGTCATCACGGGGACCGGCGGCGCCTTTTCGGCGGGGGCCGACCTGCGTGAGGTCCGGACGCTGACCCCCCATGAAGGCCGCGACTTCTCCCGGGCGGGGCACGCGCTGTTTAATCGGATTGAGCAGCTGCCGTATCCGGTGCTGGCCGCCATCAACGGGCATGCGCTCGGCGGCGGGTGCGAACTGGCCTGCGCGTGCGATCTGCGGTACGCCGTGCCGTCGGCAAAGCTTGGGCAGCCCGAGTCCAAGGTCGGCATGATTCCAGGTTGGGGCGGCACGTTCCGGCTCCCGCGAATCGTCGGCATCGCCGCGGCGAAGGAGCTCATCTTTACCGGCACCCTCGTCCAGGCGCAGGAGGCACGCGCCCTGGGGCTCGTCAATCGGGTCTACGACGAAGGCGCGTTCGAAGAGCAGGTGCTGGAGCAGGCGACCACCATCGCGTCGAACGCCCCGATCGCCAACCGCGAGGCCAAGCGGTTGCTGGACCGGTACGCCGCGGATCGGCAGTCGATGGTCAACGAAGAGAGCCTGTCGCTCGCTTATTGCATTTCCACGGAGGATCAGTCGGAAGCCATCGATGCTTTCCTCGAAAAGCGCTCGCCCTCGTTCAACAACCAGTAGTCCATCATGGCCGCCACGGCACTCATCACCGGCGCCGCTCGCGGGATCGGGTACGGCATCGCGCAGGCCCTCGCCGCCGAAGGGTTCGACCTCGTCATCAACGACATCGCCCCGGAGGCCGACGTGCGCGAGCCGCTCGCCGCGCTCGACGCCCAGGGCGGGGGCGTCCACTACGTTCGGGCCGACGTGTCCGACCCGGAGGACCGCCGCCGCATGATCGATACGATCGCCGACGAGGTAGGCGCTGTGCACGTGCTCGTTAACAATGCCGGGGTGGCGCCCCAAGAACGCCGGGACATCCTGGAGGCCACCGAGGCGAGCTTCGAGCGGGTCATGAAAATCAACCTGCAGGGGCCGTATTTTCTCACACAGGCCGTCGCCCGCATGATGATCGACGACCCCGACCCTGAGGAGGGCGGTCCGGCGCGATGCATCATCAACATCGCCTCCAGCAACGCCGAATTGGCCTCGACGAACCGTGGCGAGTACTGCATCTCGAAGGCCGGCGTCAGCATGGCCACGCGGCTGTGGGCGCTCCGCCTCGCTGAGTTCGGCATTCCCGTGTACGAGATCCGGCCCGGCATCATCGCGACGCCCATGACGGCGCCGGTGAAAGACCACTACGATGCCTTCATTGCCGAGGGCGGCGTGCCGCAGCGCCGTTGGGGGCAGCCCGAGGATGTGGGGGATGCGGTGGCCATGCTCGCGCGCGGCACCCTTGCTTACTCGACCGGGCAAGTCGTCCGCGTGGACGGTGGGCTCATGCTGCAGGCGTTGTAGAAGCAGGCCGGTTGCATTCCAAAGCGCCGCGCTCTTCGTCCAGACTGTTTCACCATTCTCGCATTGATCGGCATGACCTCGTTCATCCGCCGCTGGGCAGCGGTTGCGCTGCTTGGCCTTTTTGCTGTGTCTGCTATGGCCCAACCGACCCGCATCCGTGACCTCGGCCTCGAGCCCGGGATCTTTGCCCCGGGGCCGCTCAACGCGATCACCGACGTGGTCGGTGTCCAGGTGGGGCATCAGACGCTCATCGAGGGCGACCGCGTGCGCACCGGCGTCACGGCCATCCGTCCGCACGAAGGCGATCTGTTTCGGGAGAAAGTGCCGGCCGCCGTGTACGTGGGGAACGGATTCGGGAAGGCGGCCGGCTTCCTGCAGGTGCAAGAGCTCGGCACCATCGAGACGCCCATCGTGCTCACGAACACGCTCAGCGTAGGCACGGCCGTGGAAGCGACCGTCGCGTGGACGCTCCGCCAGCCCGGTAACGAAGACATTGGGTCGGTGAACGCCGTCGTGGGCGAGACGAACGACGGGCATCTGAACGACATCCGCGGCCAACACGTGACGCCCGAGGACGTGTGGGCGGCTATCGACGCGGCCACGGGCGGCCCCGTTCGGGAAGGCAGCGTGGGCGCCGGGGCGGGAACGACGAACTTCGGCTGGAAGGGCGGCATCGGCACGGCCTCCCGCGTGCTCCCGGCGGAGCTCGGCGGCTACACGCTCGGCGCGCTCGTGCAGACGAATTACGGCGGCCTCCTGCGCATCGACGGCGTGCCGGTGGGCGAGGCGCTCGGCCAGTACAGCTACCGCTCTGTGGTGGAAGAGAGAGCCCCAGGCGAGTCCAGTCCGGACACCGAGGACGAGGGCTCGTGCATGATTGTGCTGGCGACCGACGCGCCGCTGGCGCCGCGCAACCTGGAGCGTATCGCGAAACGCGCCATCCTGGGCCTCGCCCGGACGGGCAGCTTCATGAGCAACGGCACGGGCGACTTCGTGATCGCCTTCTCCACGCAGAACCGAACCGAGGGAGCGGAGGTGCAGACCGTCGAGCAGCTCGCCAACAGCGCCATGAGCCCGCTTTTCCTGGCGACGGTAGAAGCCGTCGAGGAGGCGGTGTATAACGCCCTCACGGCGGCGACCACGGTGCGGGGGCGTGACGGTCACATCCGCGAGGCGCTGCCGCTCGACCGGGTGGAGACGCTGCTGCGCGAGGCGGGGCGCATCGAGTGACGTTGGGGGGCGTCACGTCCGAGGAG
>JAAAPH010000148.1 GCA_009908415.1 Bacteroidota bacterium | reverse complement strand
TCTCGGAAGCGACGATCCTCCGGTCGTGCCATTGAAGATGTCCATCCGCGGCAGACCGTTTTGATCTTGAACGATGAATCGCCATGACCTTGCAAACGAAAAGTGCTCTTCTGCTCGGCGGTGCCCTCGTGACAGGCGTCCTCCTCGGCGCGCTGATCGTCGGGGCGTTCGTGTCGCAGCGTGTGGACCGGCTGGACGCCCTCCGCGAGCCGACGCGCCTGACTCGCTTCATGGAAGACGCCATCGAGCCGACCTCTCCCGCGCAGCGCGACAGCATCCGCACCGTGCTGCGTTACCGGGCACGCCAAACGGCCGCCATTCTTCAGGATACGCGGCGTGACCTTCGCGCCGTGCAGGACTCGCTCCGCGCCGACCTGCAGCCTCTGCTCAGCGACGAGCAGTTGAGCCGCCTCCGCGAGCGGATGCGCATGGGGCCGCCGGGCCCGCGTCCGCGCTTCCTCCCCGGCGGCCCCTTCATCGGACCGGACCGCCGCCCGCCGCTTCGTGATGGCCCTGGCCGATGGCGCGACTCGTCGGACCGCCCCTTCTCCCCGATCCGGGGCCTGCGCCCTCTGCCGCCCGACTCGATGTGACGTTTTGAGGTGCGGGTTGTGCGCTGGAACGTTGCCCTTGAGACAGCGCGTAGCGCGTGGTCGCTTCGTGCCTTCACGGCGCGCTACCCGACGACTCCGTGCGGGCGGCGCGTCCGTCGTGCTCGGCGCAGCGACGGCGCCTGCCCCCGTTCGGCAGTGCTCGGGCTAATTCCCAGTTACAGAATCGTACCACTTGTCTCGCGGGACCGATTGACAAGCGCTGCTGCGTCAGCTATCGTGGTGTAAACGTTTACATAAAAGGGCTTCCAGCGGCCGCCCCGACGCCGAGATGCGACTCATGTCACCCGACACTCAACCCGCGTGAGCGCAACGATCAAGGATGTAGCTCGCCGGGCGGGAGTTTCTGTCGCTACCGTCTCCCGAGTTTTTAACGAAAGTGGACCGGTCGATGAGTCGACGGCGCAGCGCGTTGTGGAAGCTGCCAAGGAGCTCCGGTACGTGCCGAACCAAGCGGCGCGCAGCCTGATCACACGGCGCACCCACACCCTGGGGGTTATCCTCCCCGACATGCACGGCGAGTTCTTCGCCCAGGTGATTCGGGGACTCGACGAAACGGCACGAACGCACGATCATCACGTGTTGGTTTCCAGCTCACATAGCGACCAGGACGAGGCGCGAGCTGCGGTACGAGCCATGCTCGGGCGGGTGGACGGCCTGGCCATCATGTGGCCGTCGTCCGAGCACAACCTGTTCGCAGACCTGCTTCCCGACCAACTTCCCGTCGTCCTTCTGCTCGCTTCGGACGAGTCGACGGCGTTTCCGAGCCTGTCGATTGACAATCGCGCCGGAGCACGATCCGTCGTGGAGCACCTGCTCGATCATGGCCACGAGCGGATTGCCATCCTCACCGGCCCCTCCGCAAACCGCGATGCGCAGCAGCGCCTGGCAGGCTATCGAGCGGCGATGCGCGAAAGCGGACCGGGCCACGACCCGATCCTGGAGATTCCCGGCGACTTTATGCAGGCAACCGGCTATCGGGCGGTTTCTCAGCTCCTCGCTCTCGATCCACGCCCCACGGCGCTTTTCGCCTCCAACGATTCCATGGCGATCGGGGCGCTGCATGCACTGCATGAAGCCGGCCTCCGCGTTCCTGAGGACATGGCCCTTGTCGGCTTTGACGACATTCCGTCCGCGCAGTATATGAACCCCCCTCTGTCCACGGTTCACGTACCGATCTACGAGCTGGGCGCCCGGGCGGTGGAGCTTCTCATCCACCGCACAAACAGGACGTCCGATACTCCCCAGACGGAGGCTGTGCTCCCCACGGACCTGGCGCTCAGAGCGTCCTGTGGGTGCGCCGCCACCGAATAGCGTCATTCTAATTCCTAATCGGTCGCCGCTTCCCTACGCAGGGAACGCGACTTCCGCACAATGTACCCGCAAGCAACGAGGAATCCGGTTATGAAAGCGTGCAGGCTACTTCTTTTTGTTGCCCTTCTAATACCGAGTTACAGCGCGTTGGCGCAGCAGGACGTCTCGGGAACCGTAACCGACGCCAGTGACGGGCAACCCCTTCCCGGCGCAAACGTCGCCATAGAGGGGACGAACACGGGGACGATCACAGACGCCGATGGCGAGTACAGCCTCACCGTTCCGGGCCCGGATGCGACCCTCGTCTTTTCTTTCGTGGGCTATCAGTCGCGGAGGGTGACGGTGGGCGACCAGGCCACCATCAACGTCCAGCTGCAAGAAGACGTGGCCGCCCTCGATGAGGTCGTCGTCGTAGGGTACGGCACGCAGGAGCGCCGGGACGTGACGGGCGCGGTCGCCACGGTCGATGGAGACGACATCAGCCGGATCCCGACGCCGTCCGTGACCCAAGCCTTGCAGGGGCAGATCGCCGGCGTGCAGGTCACGCCCAGCGACGGCGAGCCAGGCTCTGACGCCGTCGTCCGCGTTCGCGGCGTGGGTACGCTCAACGACGCCTCGCCCTTGTACGTCGTCGACGGCATGCTCACGGATGATATCTCGTTTCTCAACGCGCAGGACATCGAATCGGTAGAGGTGTTGAAGGATGCTTCGGCAACGGCCATCTACGGCTCGCGTGGAGCCAACGGCGTCATCATTATCTCGACCAAGCAGGGCAGTTACGACCGCGGTACGATCTACAGCTTCGACGCATACTACGGCATGTCGGAAGTCATGAGCCCCATCGACCTGGTCGGGCCGCAAGAGTATGCCACCCTGGCCAACGAGGTGGCGCGAAACGAACAGGGCCCGGACGTGGACCTCCCATTCCCCAACCCACAGTCCGTGACCACCCCAGACTGGTGGGATGGCGACTGGCAGGACGTCGCGTTCCGGCCGGCCCCGATCCAGAGCTATCAGCTGTCGGCGCGGGGCGGCACGGACCGCGTCGCATACAACTTCAGCGGCAACTTCGTCCAGGAGGATGGGGTCGTGGAAAAGTCGACCCTCCAGCGCATCTCGGCCCGCCTGAACAACTCGTACATCCTATCTGACTCCATCGAGTTGGGACACAACATCGCCTTTACGTCGAGTGAGGGCGTCGATGCGCCGGGCGTCATCAGCTCCGTATACCGCGCGGACCCGACCATCGCGCCCCGCACGAGCGCTCCCGCTGGCGATGTAACCGCCGCGCCCACCGACGAGAGCGCATTCACGAACGTAGGCGTGCGGGGCTCATCGGGCAATCCGGCCGCCTCCATCTTCTACCATCGCAACGAGTACACCGAGAACCGGCTCGTGGGCGACGTCTTCGCGAACGTCTATTTTCAGGAGTACTTCCGCTTCCGCACCAGCTTCGGGCTGGATCTTCGGCGCCGCGAAAGCCGCAACTTCGATCCAGAATTCTTCGTTTCCCCGGCCCAGCAGAACGAGCAGAGCAGCATTCGCGTCGAGAACCTGGACGAGACCAGCTGGCTCTGGGAAAACACGCTGCAATACAATCAGACCTTCGAGGACCATGAGGTCGATGCCGTGGCGGGGATTACCGCGCAGGAATTCAGGCAAGAGGTGATCGGCGGAAGCCGGGTCGGCGTCGTGGGCGAAAGCGAGAGCCTGTGGTTCCTAGACGCGGGCGAAGCCGAGGGGCAGAGCAACTTCAACAGCGGCTTCGACTGGAGCATGCTGTCCGTCCTATTCCGCACCAACTACAGCTACAAAGGCCGCTACCTGCTCACCGCCACCGGCCGCGTCGACGGCTCGTCCCGGTTCGGTGAAGAAAACCGCTACGGCTTCTTCCCGTCCTTCGCGGCGGGCTGGCGGATCTCCGACGAGCCCTTCATGGCGGACGTCGACGTCCTGTCCAACCTGAAGCTTCGGGCCAGCTGGGGGCAGATTGGCAACGACAAGATCGGCGCCTACCCGAGTATTCCGACGGTCACGTCGAACCTCAACGCCGTCTTCGGCACGCCGGGCTCGCTGGCCTTTGGGGCCACCCCAACGGAGTTGGCCAACCCGAACGTGAAGTGGGAGACCACCACGCAGACCGACGTCGGGCTCGAAGTGGGCCTGCTCGACAACCGCCTGTCGGCCGAGGTCGATTACTACCGCCGCGTCACGGACGGCATCCTGGTGCGCGTTCCGATTCCCGACCTGGTCGGTGTGAACGTGGAGCCGGTCGTCAACGCCGCCGAGGTGCTCAACCAGGGCTTTGACGTGACCCTGAATTGGAGCGATAACATAGGCCGCGACTTCAGCTACCGGATTGGCCTGGTGGGCTCGACCACGGACAACGAGGTGCAGGCGCTGGGACAGGGCCGCGAAGAGATCTTCGGCGGCGGGCTGGTGAACGAGATCTCCTTCACCACACTCACGGAGCCCGGCCGCGCCATCGGCTCCTTCTACGGCTATAAAGTGGCGGGCATCTATCAGACGGAGGAGGACATCCAAAACCTGCCCGCGCCGGAAGGGGGCACCGATGTGGTGCAGCCCGGTGACTTCCGCTACGTGGACGTCGACGACAACGGCGTGATCAATGCGGATGATCGCACGTTCATCGGCTCGCCCATTCCCGACTACGTGTACGGCATCCAGCTGAGCACGACGTGGAAAGGCCTCAGCGTAGCGCTCGACTTCAACGGCCAGCTCGGCAACGAGGTCTTCAACGCCAAGAAGGCCGTCCGCTTCGGCACCGAGAACTTCGAAGAGTCGTTTCTGGACCGGTGGACCGGACCCGGCACGAGCGACAGCGAGCCCCGCGTGACGAACGCCGGCTGGAATTACCAGGTCTCCGACTGGTATCTCTCGGACGGCTCATACCTCAAGCTGCGCAACGTTCGTGTCGGATACGCGCTTCCGGGGTCCTGGCTTAACCCGCTCGGCGTGCAGCGAACGCAGATCTATGTGAACGGCACCAACCTGTTCACGCTCACCGAGTATCCCGGCTACACGCCGGAGGTCGGCAGCGAAAACGTCCTCGCCAACGGGCTCGACACGGGGCTCTTCCCCATTCCTCGAACCATTACGGTCGGCGTCAACGCGACGTTTTAGCGAACGCACCGCGCCCACCACCACGGACACCCAATCAACCCATCTTGAACTCATGAGACGAACGACACGCTATACGACGCATCTTCTCGCCGGGCTGGTCGCCGTCACGCTGACTGGGGCGCTCCTGGCAGGGTGCGACTCGTTTCTAGAGAAAGAACCCCTGGGGGAGCTTTCCACGGAGAGCTTTTTCCAGGATGAGGACGACGCCGTTGCCGCTACGAATGCCACCTACAGCGTGCTCCGCAGCTTCAGCGTGCACGTCTTTGCCTGGCTGGGCGCAACGGACATCGCCTCGGACCACACCACGAAGGGCAGCACCCCCTCCGACGCCAGCTTCCTGCTGGCATTCGACAACCTGGAGTGGCAGGCATCGAACCAGGCATTCAGCGGCCTCTGGGCCGGATACTACCAGGGCATCTATCGCGCCAACGTGGCCATCCAGAACATCCCGGGCATCGACATGAACGAGGAGCGGCGGGCTCGCTTGGTGGGCGAGAACAAGTTCCTCCGCGCGTATTACTACTTTTTCTTGATCCGCGCTTTTGGCGACCGGGAGGCCAACCGGGGCGTTCCGCTCGTCACGGAGCCGCTGGAGCCGGGCGAGTTCCAGCAGCCACGCGCTTCGTTCGAGGAGGTGTACAACCTCATCGAGCAGGACCTGCAAGACGCCATCGAGGCGCTCCCCGAGCAGTCCGAGTACCCGTCGAGCGAACTCGGACGGGCCACCAAGGGCGCCGCGCGCGCCTTCCTGGCCAAGGCGCACCTGTTTCAAGAGGACTACCCCAACGCGCTTCAGTACGCCCAGGACGTGATCGACTCGGGCGAATATTCGCTGCATCCCGATTACAGCTTCATCTTCTCCGTGGACGGAGAATTTTCCTCCGGGTCGATCTTTGAGGTCGGCCACATCGAACTCGAAGAGGGCGGCGGATCGAGCCGCTACGCGCAAGTTCAGGGGGTGCGCGGCTTCCCCAGCCTGGGCTGGGGCTTCAACCAGCCCTCCGACCACCTGGAAACGCTCTATGAGCCCGGCGACCCCCGCCAGCAGGCGACGATCCTGTATCCGGGCGAGACGGTGGAAGAGGGCTCCGATGTGGTCGTGCACATCAATCCGAATATGACGAATCAGCAGTATAACGAGAAGGTACAGGTTCCGCTGAGCACCACCAACCCGGGGCAGAACCCCGTCAACATCCGCCGGATGCGTTACGCCGACGTGCTGCTCATCGCTGCCGAGGCCGCCGCGGAAACCGGCGACGAAGCCACGGCGCGCACGTACCTCAACCAGGTCCGCGAGCGCGCCCGGGGCGACCGCACTGCCACGCTCGGCATCGTCCCCGAGCAGCTCAACGAACGGCTCGCCACCAACAACCTGGGACTGGGCTCCGGGACGAGCCGCGTGTTTGCGCGGTACATCAACGACGGCGGCCCGGCCGAAAGCGCCGGCCTGCAATCGACCGAATCGGCATACCTTGACGGCCCTGAAATCCCTGCGCTGATCACCAACATGGACATCATCCAGTCGGTGAACGGCACGGCCGTCGCCTCCGTGGAAGAGTACCTGACAGCCATGGCATCGGTCAACGCGGGCCAAACCGTCCCGGTCGAGGTGCTGCGTGTGACGCAAGAAACCGATGGCAACGGCGGGGCAACCACAGATACCGAGTCGCTCACCGTCAACGTGACCGCCACGGAGCTCTTACCCGATGTGACCGCGAGTGGATCGGCCCTCCTGGAAGCCATCTACGAGGAGCGGGGCTCCGAACTGGCCATGGAACACCATCGATGGTTCGACATCGTCCACCAGGGGCGTGCTCAGGAGATCATGGAGTCTACCGGACTGGACTGGCAGGACCGGTTTAGAATGTATCCCATCCCGCAACAGGAGATCGACCTGACGGGAATCCAGCAGAACGAGGGGTACTGACCCGCACGGCGGGCGGGACGCACCCCATAACGCAGTCCTCGTGTCGGAGCCCTTGACCGGTACGATGCGGGGCTGCCGAACCATTCATGGCGGGGCGTATGCCCGGCGAGGAGGCCGCGCCACGGCGTCGATCGCCCCGCTCTGGGCATCGCCCCTGCCCCCTGATCATCGTGGCCCTCCGCCACGGGCGTGCGACCAGCCCGCTCGTGGCGGATCGTGCCGTTTCCTTCCCCATGCCGCTGCAGCCTGTAGCCCCCCGGGAACAGCGGTCCTTCGACGCACGGCACCTATGACCTCTACGCCCCGCCCTTCCGTTCTGGCCCGCCTGGCCGTCCTGCTCCTCATGGCGTGCAGCGCGCTGGGGTGCGGCGAGGGCAATCCGCCTCGCTTCGAGCAGCTGCCGGCCCGTACCACCGGCATCGACTTCAACAACACGATCGTTGAGGACGAGCCCCTCCTCAACCCCATCGACTTCGATTATCTGTACAACGGCGGTGGGGTGGCCGTTGGCGACTTCGACAACGACGATCGCCCCGACCTGTACTTCGCCGGCAACACGGTGGCGAACCGGCTCTACCTCAACCGTGGGGATTTCCAGTTCGAGGACGTGACGGACACGGCACGCGTCGGCGCGAGTGGGGCGTGGTCCACGGGCGTCGCCGTGGTCGACATTAACCAGGACGGGTTACTGGACATCTACGTGTGCGTGGCGGGCAAGGTACCGCCGGCCCAGCGCGCGAACCGGCTGTTCATCAACCAGGGCCCGGGCGCGAACGGGACCCCCACCTTTGAGGAGTCGGCCGCGGCGTACGGCCTTGCCGACACGGGCTACAGCACGCAAGCCGCCTTCTTTGACTACGACCGCGACGGCGACCTCGACGTGTACCTCCTCACCAACACGGTGGAGGACGTTAACCGGAACGCCATTGAGCCGCGGAAAAAGCAGGGGCAGGCCGCAAGCACGGACCGCCTCTACCAAAACAATGGCGATGGCACCTTCACGGACGTCTCCCGCGAGGCCGGCATCCAGATCGAAGGCTTCGGACTCGGAGTGGTCATCAGCGACGTCAACCAAGATGGCTGGCCCGACATCTACGCCGCGAACGACTTCATCGACAACGACCTGCTGTACGTCAACAACGGGGACGGCACCTTTACGAACCGGATTGCCCGCTTCATCGACAGCCAGTCGCACAGCGGCATGGGCGCGGACATCGCCGACTTCAACAACGATGCCCGCCCCGACATCGTGGTGCTGGACATGCTGCCCCGCAGCAACGTGCGCCGGAAGAACATGCTGTCCGGCGAGACCTACGACCGCTTTCACGCCGCGCTCCGGATGGGCTACGAGCCGCAGTACATGCGCAACACGCTGCAGCTCAACCGGGGCAGGCGTCCTGGCGGCGCGCTGGCGTTCAGCGAGATCGGACGGCTCGCTGGCATCCACAATACGGACTGGAGCTGGGCCTCGCTCCTTGCCGACTTCGACAACGACGGCCGGGACGACCTCTTCGTCACGAACGGCTACGGCAAAGACGTGACCAGTCTCGACTTCTTGGAGCGTGCCCAGCAGGATGCCACGTTTGGCACGCGGGCGGCCAATCAGGAACAGCTCCTCGCCGCGATGGAGGAGCTTCCCGAGGTGCGGCTCTCCAACATCATCTTCCGAAACGATGGCGCGCTGACGTTTACGGACAAGACGACCGCGTGGGGCATGGGCCCGCCCAGCCTCTCGAACGGCGCCGCCTTTGCCGACTTGGACCGGGATGGCGACCTCGACCTCGTGACGAACAACATCAACGACAAGGCCTTCGTCCTCAAAAACCACACGATGGAGCGCGACAGCACCCACTACCTGCGCGTCGCGTTCCGGGGCCCCGCGGGCAACCGGGCCGGGCTGGGCACCAAGCTCATCCTCTACCATCATGGCACGCAGCAGTACCACGACCACTCGCCGTACCGGGGCTACCAGTCGACGGTCGAGGCCACTGCCCACTTCGGGATGGGGACGGATGCGACGGCCGATTCGCTGGCCGTCCTCTGGCCGGATGGCCGCTATCAGATTCTCACGGACGTGGCCGCCAACCAGACGATCACTGTGGCTCATGCCAACGCGGCGCCTCGCTCGGAGGGCACCGGCGATCGCTCCCGCCTTCCCACGACGGCGCCACGCGAGCGGTCGTACACGTTCGAGGAGGTGGCCGCCGAACGAGGACTCAACGACAAGCACGACGAGTTCGAAGTGGTCGACTTCGACGAGACGCCGCTGCTCCCGCACCAGTACTCAAAGAACGGCCCGGGCCTCGCCGTGGGCGACGTGGACGGCAACGGGCTAGATGACGTCTTCGTAGGGGCAGACAAGGGGAACGAGCGTGCGATCTTCCTGCAGGCAACACCCGGCCAGTTCACCAAGCGCCCCCTGGCACTGGATGCCACTGCCCACGAAGACATGGGCGCCCTCTTCTTCGATGCTGAAGGCGACGGCGACCTGGATCTCTACGTGGTGAGCGGGAGCAACATTGCGCCGGCGGGCGACGCCGCGTATCAAGACCGGCTGTACCTCAACGACGGCACGGGCCAATTTCAGCGCAACGCGTCCGCGCTGCCTGCCGTCCGCACCAGCGGTTCCGTCGTCACAGCCGCCGACTACGACCGCGACGGCGACCTCGACCTCTTTGTCGGGAGCCGCGTCATCCCCGGCAACTACCCGCTCCCCCCGAAAAGCTACCTGCTGCGGAATGACTCGGAGGGCGCCTCGGTCGCCTTCACCGACGTGACGGACGAGATGGCCCCCGCACTGGCTGACCTCGGCCTCGTGACGAGCGCGCTCTGGACCGACTTCAACCAGGACGACGAGGTGGACCTGCTGGTGGCCGGCGAGTGGATGCCTCTCACGGCGCTCCGGAACGATGGCGGCCAGTTTACGAACGTCACCGCAGAAATGGGCCTAAGCAACACGACCGGCTGGTGGAATAGCCTGACCGCCGGCGACTTCGACCGCGATGGCGACGTGGATTACGTGGCGGGCAATCTCGGCCTCAACACGGAATATACAGCCTCCACCGGCGAGCCCGTCCGTATCCACGCGAACGACTTCGACGAAGACGGCGAGCTGGACCCGGTCGTGTCGCGCACTATCCAGGGCGAGCGCTACCCGGCGCACCCGCGCGACGCGATGGTCCGGCAGATACCCGGCATGCAGCGTCGCTTCCCCAGCCACCGCGCCTACGGCGAGGCGGCCTTCGACGAGCTCTTCACCGACGCGGAAATGGACGGCGCGTATGTGGCCGAGGCGTTCCATTTCGAGACGAGCTATGTGGAGAATCAAGAGGGCACCTTGGCAGTCCGGCCGCTCCCCGTCGAAGCGCAATTTGCACCGATGTTCGGCCTGCAAACGGGCGATTACGATGACGACGGCCACCTCGACCTCCTGATGGTGGGCAACTCCTACGCGCCGGACACGCAGACCGGCCGGTATGACGCTTCGACCGGTGCGCTCTTTCGCGGCGATGGGAGCGGACATTTCACGTTCGTCAATCACACGACGAGCGGCTTCTTTGTCGACGGCGACGCCAAGGGGCTCGCCGAAGTGCGGGTGGGCCCGGCGCAGTCGCTCGTCCTCGCCACCCAAAACAGCGACAGCCTGCGCGCCTTCCGCCGCGCGCCGGATGCCCCTCAGCGCCAGATGGTCGCCCTCCGACCCCTGGACCGCTACGCCATGCTGACCTTCGAAGATGGACGTACGCGGCGGCAGGAGTTCTTCCACGGCGCGTCGTATCTGTCGCAGTCGTCTCGCTTCCTGCGCCTCCCTCTCGCCCTGGAGAGCGCCGTCATCTACGATTCTCAGGGGAACCGCCGCACGCTCGACCTTCGAACGCAGCCGGCGCGCGATGCAGGAACGCGCGCAACCGAGTAAGTGCATGGTCCTTTGTACGACTCGCTTACCAACACCACGAGAAGCCCATGATGCGACTCTTGTACGCGCTCACACTTGCCGGCGGCCTGCTGCTCAGCCAAAGCGCCTGCACGTCCGGCCCATCGCCGACTGACGAAACCGCCGAGGCCGCCCCGTTCCTCGACACCGTGCAGGCCCGCACGTTCGACTTCTTCTGGGAGACGACGCCCGCTACCACCGGCCTGACACCGGATCGCTGGCCCGAGCCGCCCTTCTCCAGCGTCGCCGCCGTCGGCTTCGCGCTCACGGCCTACCCCATCGGCGTGGAGCGCGGGTACGTGAGCCGCACCCAAGCCCGCGAGCGCACCCTGTCAACGCTGCGCTTCATGTGGACCGCCCCGCAGGGCGATGCCGCCTCCGGCGTAGCCGGCCACTGGGGCTTCTTCTACCACTTCGTCGACATGCAAACGGGCCACCGCTTCCAACAGGTCGAGCTCTCGACCATCGACACAGGCCTCTTCTTGATGGGCGCACTCACCGCGCAGCAGTACTTCGACGGCGACCATCCCGACGAGCAAGCCATCCGTGCGCTCACCGACTCGCTGTACCAGCGCGTAGAGTGGGATCGAATGCAGCTGCCCGGCGGCACCATCAGCATGGGCTGGAAACCCAGCGAGGGGCGCTTCGACTTCGGCTACGAGGGCTACAACGAAGCCATGTTCTTGTACGTCCTGGCGCTGGGCTCGCCCACGCACGCCGTCGACTCCACCGCCTGGCCGGCCTTCACGAGCACGTACGACTGGCAGACGTTCTATGACCGGCCGCACGTCAACTTTGCGCCGCTCTTTGGCCACCAATACTCCCACGTCTGGATCGACTTCCGCGCCATCCAGGACGCGTACATGCGCAAGAGGGGGATCGACTACTTCGAGAACTCGCGCCGCGCGGTGCTCGCCCAACAGGCGTACGCCATGGCCAACCCGAACGACTTTGCCGGCTACGGATCGACCGTGTGGGGCCTCACGGCCAGCGACGGCCCGGGCAACACGACGGTCACCATCGACGGCACCGAGCGCCGGTTCCGCGGGTACTGGGCGCGCGGCGCGGCGCGCGGCGACATCCGCGACGACGGCACGATCGCCCCCACGGCCGCCGGCGGCTCGGTGCCGTTCGCGCCGGAGATCGCCATCCCCGCCCTCCGCACGATGCGCGAGCGCTACGGCGATGCGCTCTTCACCCAATACGGCTTCCGCGACGCGTTCAACCCAACGTGGACGCTCGACGAGCTCCCGCCCGACGGCGGCCTCCTCACGGATCGCGGCTGGGTGGACCAGCACTACCTGGGCATCGACCAGGGGCCCATCCTGGCCATGATCGAGAATCACCGCACGGGGATGGTATGGGACCTCATGCGCCAGAGCCCACCCATCGTGCGGGGGCTGTGCCGCGCCGGCTTCACCGGCGGATGGATCGACGGCCGCTGCCCCGGAGATTGACGACTCTCGATTGCTGATTGTCGATTGCTGGTTGACGATCTGCCATGGAGGGGACCAGCGCATCCCCATTCGTTATTCGCTGCTCGCTACTCAAAACCCGACCTTCGTCTCCACACCCCTCATGATGACTATGACCCACCCATGGATCTCGCCTCTGCGCATGGCCTGCCTTGCTCTTGCTCTTGTGCTGAGCGCCCAGCAGGCCAGCGTCCAGCAGGCCAACGCCCAGCACACGGACCCGCCGCGCAACATCGTCTTCATCCTGAGCGACGATCATCGCTACGACTTTATGGGCTTCCACGAGGAGGCCCCCAACTTCCTGGACACCCCAGCGATGGACCGGATGGCCCGTGAGGGCGCGCACCTGGCCAACGCATTCGTGACTACGTCACTGTGCTCGCCGAGCCGTGCCTCCATCCTGACGGGGCAGTACGCCCATCGCCACGGGGTGGTGGACAATAGCACGCGCGTGCCGGAGGGCACCCGGTATTTTCCCGAACAGCTGCAAGACGCCGGCTACCAGACCGCGTATGTGGGCAAGTGGCACATGGGGCGGGCGAGTGCCGAGCCGCGCCCCGGCTTTGACCACTGGGTGAGCTTCCGGGGGCAGGGCGTGTACTACGACCCCACGTTCAACGTGAACGGCGAGACGGTCGAACGGGAAGGGTACATGACCGACCTGCTGACGGACTACGCACTCGACTGGCTGGCCGAGGACCGCACGCCCGATCAACCCTTCTTCCTCTACCTCTCCCACAAGGCCGTGCACGCCGAGTTCGAACCCGCCGAGCGGCACCGGGGCCAGTACGCGGATGTCACGCCCGACTATCCGCCGTCCATGGCCAACGTCGAATCCAACTATCGCACCAAGCCGGACTGGGTGCGCGAGCAGCGTTTCAGCTGGCATGGCGTGGAGCACATGTACCACGGCCAACTGGCGTTCGACGGCTTCTATCGCCGCTATGCGGAGACGCTTTTAGGCCTGGACCAAAGCATCGGCCGGGTGCTGGAGTATCTGGAGCAAGAAGGGCTGGCCGAGAACACGCTCGTCGTGTACATGGGCGACAACGGCTTTCTGCTCGGTGAGCACGGACTCATCGACAAGCGCAATGCCTACGAGGAGTCGATCCGCGTGCCCATGCTGGCCTGGGGCCCGGGCTTCATCGAGCCGGGGACGACCGTCGCGACGCAGGTGCGCAACATCGACGTCGCCCCAACCCTCCTCGACCTCGCGGGCGCCTCGATGCCGAACGGCCACGTCGTCGACGGGCGCTCGTTCCGGCCCGCGCTCCAGGGCGAGCCCATGGACGACGACGGCACCTTTCTCTACGAGTACTACTGGGAGTACGCGTTCCCGCATACGCCCACCGTCTTTGCGCTCCGGGGCGACCGGTACAAATATATCTACTACCACGGCGTCTGGGACCTCAACGGGTTCTACGATCTTCAAGAGGACCCGAACGAGCGGCACAATTTAATCGACGTGCCGGCGTATCAGGACGAGATCCGGCAGATGCGCAACCAGCTGTGGCAGCGCCTGCAAGCCACCGGTGGCATGCAAATCCCCCTTCGTCCGTCCGGCAGCTTCCAAGCCGGTGAACGTCTGCTGGACGGCAACGAAGAGTGACCCCCTCCGCACGGCCTCTTGCTTCACACCGACCCGTTTCCATGCGACCCTCTTCATTTCTGCTTCGCGCGTTCCGCCTCGCTGCACTCCTCCTTGCACTCAGTTGGATCACGGCGCCGGCCTCGCGTGCGCAGGTGGCCCTGGAGCTCGCCGACCGCATCGACGAGCGGGAGACGTTTATCGATTCGCTGCTGGCCCGGATGACGCTGCAGGAAAAGCTGGGGCAGCTCGCTCAGTACCCGGGCCAATGGAGCGACACGGGGCCGCAGGTCCCCGAGGGCGGCGAGGCGCAGATCCGCAGCGGCACGGTCGGCTCGTTCCTGAGCGTGTACGGCGCCGAATACACGCGCGAGATGCAGAAGCTGGCCGTCGAGGCGTCGCGGCTCGGCATCCCGCTCCTCTTCGCGTACGACGTGATCCATGGCTACCGCACCACCTTCCCCATTCCGCTGGCCGAGGCGAGCAGCTTCAACGCGGACCTGGCCGAGCGCACGGCCCGCGCCGCGGCCCGCGAAGCCACCGCCGGCGGCGTGCACTGGACGTTCGCCCCGATGGTCGACCTGGCCCGCGACGCGCGGTGGGGCCGCATCATGGAGGGCGCCGGCGAGGATCCGTACCTGAACAGCGTGATGGCCCGCGCCCGGGTCCGT
>JAAAPH010000489.1 GCA_009908415.1 Bacteroidota bacterium | reverse complement strand
ACCAGCCCGGCGCTCAGTCGCCCGTCGTCGAAGCGTAGCTCCCACAGCCACGCGCCGTCGAGCACGTGGTGGACGGCCGCCTCGTCGCACGGGTATGGGTGATCGTCGATGCGCCCGCCGTGCGCGGCCATCCACTCGCGCCACGACGGCACGCCGCGGACATGCCCAAACAGCGCGCGGGATTGCGTGTGCAGGGGAGCCGTCTCCGGTGCGATGTCGAGCGCACGCAGGACCACCCCGGCCCGCCCCGTCGCGTCGATCACGAAGTCCGCCGTGCCGTGCACGCGCTCTCCGTTCCGTGCTGCGTCGATCTGCCAGCGGTCTCCTTGGCGCTCGATGGCCGTCACGGCGGTGCCTTCAAGCAGCGGGATGCCGGCCGCCTCGACCTCGCGGGCGAGGAGCGCGTCCACGTCGGCACGGAGCCATTGCGTGTCGGACCGAAACGGGTCGTTGCTGGCGGCGACGAGCAGCTCGTTACCGTGGTCCGGGTCAGGCGTAAAGGGCTCCTCCGGCTGATGACGGAAATAGCTAAACCCGCGCTTCCGCCCTACACCGACGTCCGGGTACGTTTCCTTCCACAGGCCGTGGCTGGCGAGCGGGCCTAAACGGGGCAGGTCGTAGCGCTCCGCCAAATCGGCCAGGATCATGTTGGCCGTGGGCGTGGACGACTCGCCGATCGCAAACCGTGGGTGCGTCGCCCGGTCGACCACGACCGTTTCCAGGCCGATCTGCTGGAGCACGAGCGCCACCAGGCTTCCGCCGAAGCCCGAGCCCAGCACGGCAATGTCGGCGTCGAACGTCGTCATGGCGTGTCCTCCACCGCGCAGGGGCACGCGATCGGAGGCTGCACGGTCTGCGTCAGGTTCATCTGATGGAGGCGCTCGCGGCGCTCGGGCCCGCAGTCGGGACAGTCGTAGAAGCGCTCCAGGTCCCACAGGTCCATGAATACGCGGCCGCGGTCCATCTGCATGCCCTCCTCCAGCACGGTCTCGATGGACGCCATCGCGGGCGGCGCGTAGTGGCCGTCGGCGGCGAGCTGCTGCATCATGCCGTTGCCGGGGCGCGTGGGCACGACGGAGCACGTCTGCACGCCGGCGTCAAACGCGAATTCGATGGACCGCAGCGCCCACTCGACGCCTTCGGCCTCGCTCATGAACGGCGGGCGCAGCAGAATGAACGTCCGCACGTCGATGTCGTGGGTGCGCAGGAACGCCACAGCCCGCCGAAAATCGTCGCGCGTCATGCGCTTGTTGAGGCGGTCGAGCACGGTGGGGTGGGCCGTCTCCAGCCCCAGGGCGATCTCGAACTGCCCGTCGAGCCGATCGCGAAAGGCGACGCAGGTGTCGTTGCAGAGCTTCGGGTGGTTCTCGACGATGACCGTGTTGAATCCTGCCACGCGCTCGGCGATGGCGTCGTAGTCCGATGGCGGGATGGCCTTGCGATCGAAGAAGTTGCCGCTGTTGTACAGCTTGATGTGCCGGGCGGGCGGCAGCCGGTCCAGCGCAACGTCGATCTGCGCGGGGATCGCGCCCTCAGGCACCGTCTCGTCCGTCGTGTGCTTCCAGAGGTCGCACATCAGACACCGGAACGGACACTCCCGGTTCGTGAGGAAGATGGTCGCCACGTCCTCCACCATGCCGGCCGCCGTGCGCTCGGGCTCGACGTGGTACGCGTACGGCTCGGCGGGGTCGACGTCCGCTTTGGACGGACGCGCGGCGACGATCTCGTCATCCGAGAAGCGAGGGAGCGCGTCAGGCATAGATCTCGCGGAACGCCTGGCGATACGTCATCTCGTCCTCCGGGAAGAGCGCGTCGAAGTCCTCTTCGTCGACGGCGCCGCGCTGGAAGCGTTGCTTTTCGAAGACGGGCATCTCCAACCCGGTGATGGCCTGGATGCCGCGCCGGACGACCTCGCCTTTCAGGGCGTAGAGCTTCTCGACGTCCCAGTCCGTCAGCTCGATGAACGGGATACCCTCGGCCACCTCGATTACATTGGGGAGCGAGTACGGGCTAAACGCCTCGAACCCGAAATGGCGTGCCGGCGCCGCGCTGCGGACGGCCCCACGGCTCTGCCCGCCCGAGTACGTGAGCGAGTGCTTGATGGCGTCGACGCCCCATCCTTCCTGATACAGCATCAGGTTATTGAGCACGCTGCGGATGGTCAGCTCCGGGTTCTCCTCGATGGGGTAGTCCTTCAGGTTCTCGTCGCCGCCGTCGCCGTCCACGAGGTACGTCCAGCCCGGATAGCGCGCGCGGATGCCCCGGCAGAGGGTGAGCGCCATCGTGGCCGCCTGCACGTCGAGCGGCTTGTAGTCTTCGATCACGCGGATCGCCTCGCGGAAGTCGACGGCATCGCGCTCGACCTCGACGACCTCCAAGAACATGGACAGGCCGAGTTCATCGAGGAAAGCGTGCGCCTGCTCGACGTCCGACCCGCCCTCGACGGACAGCGTGAACGCCTTGAGGCGAGCGGGCGACTGGCCGCGCTCCAGCAGGAGGTGGTACAGCATTAGAAAGACGGAGCCGCTGTCGATGCCGCCGGAAAAGAGCACACCGATCGGCGCGTCATCTTCGATCTGATCGAGCCACCGCTGGCAGGCGTTCGCGAGCGCGCCGATGTATGCCTCGCCAATCACGTCCAGGTCGGGCGGCAGCGCGTCCTGCTCCGGCGCAAAGAAGCGCGTGTACGACGGGTTCGGGTCGGGGCAGCCGACGAGCTCGATCTCGGTAACGTGGTGCGCCGGCACCATCCGCGTGTACGACGGGTGGAACTGATCGCCCAGGCCTTCCTCCTCCAGAAAGTCGCGGATTTCGCGCATCTGCTCGGCGATGACGAGGCAGGGCCCTTCGGTCCGCTTCGCCAGAAAGTAGCGCATGGGCCGGCCGATGGAGCGGGCGAGGCGGACGGTGATGCCGTCTTTGTGCACGAGGGCGAACTGCCCATCGATGGCGCGCACCCGTTCGGGATCGCCCGAGGCGAGCGCGGCGTGCGCTTCTTCGGGCGTGGCGTTCAGCAGAACGTTGCGCTCCGGGTCGAGGAGGTTGACGAGGCGTTCAACGTACGTCGAGGTAGCCATGGGGCTGCATGCAAAAAGAAAGGGAGAGGCGGATTAATCGGCCGTCCACATGGACCGGTGAATCCCTTGATTCGAATTGAGATCACGGGGGTGAGCAGGTATTCAGCATTCCCTACAGGTGTTCCCCGACGCGCATGACCAGGAAGGGAACGAGGGGCCACGCGATGACGGCGTCGACGGCCATGTGATGGGCCCAGGCGCGATCGGCCTGGACGCGCCGGACGACGCCGCCCAGGAGGAGCACGCCCACCAGGTCGACCAGCAGCAGAGGGGGTGCGCCGCCCCACCCAACCGCGCCCACACCTCCGATCAGGATGCCGCCCAGCACGACGTACGCTCCGCGCAGTACCATCGATACCGGCCACCGGGTGGCCCACGTGCGCAGTCCGGCCTGCGCATCCCCCACCCGGTCGCCCACGTCCGCCACGAGGGTGTTCACCAGCACGAGCGCGAACCGGTAGCCTCCGAGGGCCCCCACCCCGGCCGTCACGGGATACCCGGCCTCAAGGACGGGAAGCAGCACGGCCCCCGCTGCCCATACGCCGCTGACGACGATCGGCTTCAGCGTGCCCCAGGCCTTGAGCCGCCGCCCGCGCACGACCGGGCTGACGTGCAGCAATCCCACGGCCCCCAGTGCTGCCCCCCCGATGACGGTTTCGGGGCGCAACAGTGGAAGCATGAGGCCGCCCAGCGCCCCGGCGCCGACGATCGTCGCCACGACGTAGCGACGGTGCGCCTGCATCCATCGCGTGCGCGCGGGCTGGTTGATTCGGTCTTCCGGCGAGAGTCCGAGGCCCCGATCGAGTTGATACACCCCGACGGCGCCGCATCCGCTCGCGATGAGCAGCGGCACGCTCGGCGGCAAACCGAGCAGGGCGTACGTGCCCAGCATGAGCGCGATGGCGATCAGGCCAACCGGCACGCCGTCGTGCGCGAAGAACGCGCGGACCGCCGAGCGAACGCGGGGCGATGGATGGAGGGCAAACTTCATGGCGCCGGGACAAGCGAGCTACGACCGTTGCCGATACGCAGGGCATACCGGGAAGGTTGGGTACTCACGCACCGCTCGCTCGAAATTCACCCTCTTCCCTTCGCGGTGCCTCAGGACTCCGGCGCGCGCTCGTGGAGCACCCGTGACGAGAGGGATCGATCGAAAGTCGTCGTGCTCTCGACGGCGAATTGCTTTTCCTGGGGACGATACCGCCGCTCTTCAACCTGAAACGCCTCGGCCTCGATCTCAATGAGGTTGTAGAAATTTGTCGACCGGTTCGACTTGCGGCCGCGGCTGCTGGTGGCCGTGCCCGCACTCGCAATGACGAGCCGCTGCTCACCGGGGATGATCTCGACGGGCTCGATGTGGGAGATGTGCAGATGGCCGCAGAGAATCAGATCGACGCCCGCCTCCGTGGCCGTGTCCAGCGCCTCCTGAGCCCGGCGGGCAATGTCGTGCCGGCCAAGCGCGCGGATCTTCGTCAGATGGTGATGAATGACGAGAACGTTGAAGGCGTCCGGCGCAGTGGCCGCGAAATAACTGCGGATGGCGTCCAGATCGGTCGCATCGATGCGCCCGCCCTTCACGGTATGCGGATGAGCCGTGTTGATTCCTAGCACCGCGACGCCGTTCTGCTCGAAGCGCGGCGTGAGGTCCGGCGTGATGTATCGCCGGTACCGCGCTAGCGGCCGCCGCAGCCGCGCGATGGGGTGCCACCATGGATAGACGTCGTGATTGCCGGGCACGACGAGCACCGGCGCCTCGAACCGGTCGATCAGGGCGGCCGCGGGAGCAAACTCCTCGGGGCGGGCGCGCTGGGTCAGGTCCCCGCTGATGGCCACGAGGTCGACGTCCGCCGCGTTAACCTCATGCATCAGCACTTCGACAATCGCGTCATGGGCGATGCGACCGAAGTGCAAATCCGAAAGATGCGCAATCGTCATGACAGGGGCTGCAGGTTTGAAGGTTGCAGGGGGCCGGTTGAAACGAACGTGTTCGCCACCGCCCCCCGAAACGAGTCAACCTGTAACCGTCTTACAGCAGCAGGTTCATCGGCTCCTCCAGATAGGCCTGCACGTCGTTCAGGAACTCGGCGCCCGTCGCGCCATCCACGATGCGGTGGTCGCACGAGAGCGTCAGCTTCATGCGCTTGCCGGGCACGACCTCGCCGTCCTCGACGACGGCCTCGTCGCGGATCGCGCCGATGGCCAGGATGCACGCGTTCGGCGGGTTGATGATGCCGGTGAACTCCTCGATGCCGAACATGCCGAGGTTCGTCGTGGTGAACGTCGAGCCCTCAAACTCTTCGGGCTGGAGGTCGCGGTTGCGGGCCCGCTCGGCGAGGGCGCGCGTCTCCTCGGCGATCTGGGCCAGCCCCTTCCGGTCCGCGTTGCGGATGACGGGCGTGATAAGCCCCGCGTCGATGGCGACGGCGATGCCCACGTGCACCTGGTTGTAGTAGCGGATTTCGCCCTCGTCCGCCAGGTATGAGCTGTTCACCTGCGGGTGCTGCTTGAGCGCCACGGCGCAGGCCTTGGTGATCAGGTCGTTAAACGAAATGCGCGCGCGCTCCTGCTCTTCGGCAAGCTCGTTGAGCTGCTTGCGCGCCCGAATGGCCTGCGCCATGTCGACGTCGACCGTAAGGTAGAAGTGCGGCGCGGTGTATTTGCTCTGCGCGAGCCGCCGCGCGATGGTCTTCCGCATCTGCGAAATGTCTTCCGACGTGTACGCGTCGCCGGCGGGCGCCTCGAAGGCGGGCTGCTCGGCCACGGCGGGCTGCGGCGCGGCCTCGGGAGCCGCTTCGATGCGCGCCTCGATGTCGCGCTTGATGATGCGGCCCTGCGGCCCGGAGCCGTCGACCGTCGTCAATTCGATGCCGTGGTCGCTCGCCATCCGACGCGCCAGGGGCGACGCCTTGATGCGCTGGCCGTTGCCGCCGGCCGGCGCTCGTGCGTGCTGCGGCTGCCGCGCCGCGCCGTCGCCGGATACGGAGGGCTGCTGCTCCGTCGATGGCGCTTCGGCGGCTTCTTCGTCCTCCTCGGCCGCGGTCCCGTCCCCGGCAGCTCCACTCAAGAGGTCCGAGATGTCCTCGCCCTTATCCCCGATGACGGCGATCAGCTGCCCGATGGGCACCGCATCGCCCTCGCCAATGACCTTCTTGAGCAGCACGCCGTCGTCGTACACCTCCAGGTCCATCGTGGCTTTGTCGGTTTCCACCTGGGCAACGACGTCGCCGGCAGACACCTCGTCTCCTTCTTCGACGAGCCAGGCGGAGAGTACGCCCTCCTCCATGGTGTCGCTCAGCTTGGGCATTTCGACGGTTACGGCCATGTTTCGATTGTCGATTTTAGATGTTCAAATGTCGAATGGGTGCAAGTCTGAGGGCCGGCCGGCCAAACGATTCGGCGCGCACCGTCCTCATCCACAGAGTCCGTCAGTCTACATACATCACGCGCTTGGCGGCCTGGATGACCTCCTTCGCGCTGGGCATGTACTCGTCCATCAGGTTGCCCGCGTAGGGCGCCGGCGTGTCGGGGGCCGTGACGCGGACGAGCGGCGCGTCGAGCCAGTCGAACGCCTGGTCCTGAATCTGGAACGCGATCTCGGAGGCGAAGCTCGCAAACGGATTGCTCTCGTCGACCACGACGCAGCGGTTCGTCTTCTGGACCGACTGCACGATGGTCTCGATGTCGAGCGGTTTGATCGTGCGCGGGTCGATGACTTCAGCGTCGTAGCCTTCTTTCGCCAGTTCCTCGGCGGCCTCCATGGCGCGCCAGTAGCTCTTGCTGTGCGCCACGATGGTCACGTCGTCGCCCTCGCGCGCGATGCGGGCCGTGCCGATCGGGAGCGTGTAGTCGTCCGCGTCCGACACCTCGCCCTTCATCCCATACATGAGCTCGCTCTCCAGGAAGAGCACGGGGTCGTCGTCGCGGATGGACGTCTTAAGCAGCCCCTTCGCGTCGTCCGGGTTGGACGGGCAGACGACCTTCAGGCCCGGAAAGTTGGAGTAGAGGGACTCGACCGAGTTGTTATGCGTCGCGGCGAGCTGGCCGGCGGCGCCGTTCGGCCCGCGGAAGACGATCGGAATCTTGAACTGCCCCCCCGACATGTAGCGAATGTTCGGCGCGTTGTTGACGACCTGGTCGAACGCTACGAACGAGAAGTTCCACGTCATGAACTCGATGATCGGACGGAGCCCATTCATGGCCGCCCCGATGCCGAGGCCGGCGAACCCGAGTTCGCTGATCGGCGTGTCGATGACGCGCTCCGAGCCAAACTGATCAAGCATACCCTGGCTAACCTTGTAAGCACCGTTGTACTCAGCAACCTCCTCGCCCATGAGGAAGATGTCCTCGTCGCGCTCCATCTCTTCCACCATGGCCGCGCGGATCGCTTCACGGAATTGCAGTTCTGGCATGTTTCGATTGTCAACTGTCGATTGTCGAATGTCGATTTCGTGTAGACCGGGACACCGTGCCGAACGACGAAAACAGTTCGTCATTCACTCCTCGGCATACGGCATTCCTCAGGCAATGAAGGGATAGTCGTCCTGCACGTAGATGTCTTCATAGATCGTCTCGGGCGCCGGCTCGGGGCTGTTCTCGGCGAAGTCGATCGCGTCGAGCACGTCCTGCTTGACCTCCTCGTCGATCGCCTCCAGGTCCTCGTCGCTGGCAATGCCTTGCTCGACGATGTAGCGCTGGAGCCGCACGATGGCGTCCTCGCTCTGCCGGTCGTCCAGTTCGCCTTCGGCGCGGTACTTGGCCGGGTCACTGATCGAATGGCCCTGATAGCGGTACGTGCGCACCTCAAGGAGCGACGGCTGTCCCGTGCGCGCCATCTCGGTCGCGTCCTTGATGGCCTTGTGGACGCTGAAGACGTCCATGCCGCTCGCGATGGCCCCCGGCATCCGGTAGCTGCTGGCCCGCTTGTAGAGATCCGGCTCGGCCGACGCGCGCTCGACCGACGTGCCCATGCCGTACTGATTGTTCTCGCAGACGAGCACGACCGGCAGTTCGTACAGCTGAGCCAGGTTGGCCGCTTCGTGGAAGGCACCCTGGTTGATGGCGCCGTCGCCGAAGTAGGTGAGGCAGACGTTCTCCTCGCCCTTGTACTTGTGCGCGAAGGCGATGCCGACGCCGACCGGGATCTGTGCGCCGACGATGCCGTGTCCGCCAAACATGCGCTTCTCCGCGTCGAAGAAGTGCATCGAGCCGCCCTTTCCGCGCGAACAGCCATCGGCTTTGCCAAACAGCTCGGCCATGCATTCGCCCGGATCCATCCCCATGGCGAGGCCGATGCCGTGATCGCGGTACGCGGTGATGACCGTGTCCTCGCCCAGTCGGATGGCCGACACGGACCCGGTGGACACGGCTTCCTGGCCGATGTACAGGTGCAGAAAGCCAGAGATCTTCTGGCGCTGGTACATTTGCCGACAGCGCTCCTCGAAGCGGCGCTGCAGCATCATGCTCCGGTACATCTCGACGACCTCGTCGTCCGACAGGTCTAAGTCGTCGTGCGTGAACGCGCCGACCGGATACGTTTGAAATTCATATGTCTCGCTGGACGTATCCGGAATGTCAATCGACTGCGTCGTCCAGGGCGCGTGGTCCACCGCCCCGTTGGAAGCGGCCTTCGCGGCCGCTTCGTCCTTCGACGCGTCCTTCTTCTGCTTTTCCTTGGTCTCGTTAGCCATAACGGGTTGGTTCGATAATTAAGCAGGATGGGCAACGCAGGCAGAGCCCCATGGGCCGCCGCAAGGGTGCATGGAAGCCGAAGCCCTTCACCAATTGCCACGCCATAGTATCTAGTGCAGGACGGTCGGTTTCGGCATTCGGAAGTTTTTCTTACCCCGCGGCTCAAACGCGCCTCTCACGCCACGGAGGACCGCCCTCGGTCTTTTGCAGTTTGTTGATACCCCATTTAGCTTAGGCATTACGATCCATTTTCGAAAGCCTTTTCGCGTACGCCCTCCCCGGACCGCCCCTTCCCACCCTTGAGCTCCTCGCCCCCGAGCCTCGCCCCCGAGCGCGCTCTCGTGATCATTCCCACCTACAACGAGGCGCACAACATCGTGGAGGTCCTCACCCGGGTCATGGATCAGCCCGAGGGCCTGTACGCACTCATCATCGACGACGGCTCACCCGACGGCACGGCCGACGGCGTCCGGTCGGTGCAGCAACAGTACCCCGACCGCATCGACCTGATCGAGCGCCCGGGCAAGCTCGGATTGGGGTCCGCCTACATCCGCGGATTTAGGTATGCCCTGGAGCGCGACGTTACGTACATCTGCGAGATGGACGCGGACCTGTCACACGACCCCGATGACCTGGGCGACCTGATTGCGCCCGTGCAGGCGGATGAGGCCGACCTCATCATCGGATCGCGCTACATCGGCGGCGTGCGGGTGATGAACTGGCCGCTGTCCCGGCTGATCCTCTCCTATGGCGCGGGCCTCTACACGCGCGCCATCACCCGCATGCCGATCTACGACGTGACGGCCGGTTTCAAGTGCTTCCACCGCCGCGTGCTGGAAGCCATCGACCTCGACCGCGTGACATCGAACGGCTACGCGTTCCAGGTCGAGATGCACTACCGCACGTGGCGCGCCGGCTTCCGCATCAAGGAAGTGCCCATCGTTTTTACCGAGCGCACCGAAGGCCAGTCCAAGATGAGCGGGGCCATCGTGCGCGAGGCCGCCTGGAAAGTATGGGAACTGCGCTTCCGCGCCCTGCTCGGCCTGTTGTGAAGACGGTGACTTGCTGCCCGTACCGGCCCCACGCCACCGACCCGCCCCGGACGATGCTTTGTCATTTCTTTCGAAAGACGGCCTACATTTTTAGACCACACCTTCTATATTGAACGCTCCGCATCCCGGCGCCTGAATGGCTGCCGGACGCCGCCTCTCCTACTCCCTTGAACGAATTTCCGCTGCGATGAGCAACGCGACTTCCGCTGCTTCACCGACGTACGACCACCTCACGCCGCCGACCGACGGCGAGAAAGTGACCATGCGCGACGGCACGCTGCACGTCCCGGACCGCCCCATCCTGCCCTTTATCGAAGGCGATGGCATCGGGCCGGACATCTGGTCGGCCGCACAGCACGTGTTCGACCACGCCGTCGCCAAGGCGTACGGCGGCGATCGTGAGATCGTCTGGTTCGAAGTCTTCGCCGGCGGAAAGTCTCAGGATAAATTCAACGAGTGGCTGCCCGACGACACGCTGAAGGCGATCGACGACTACCTCGTTGCCATCAAGGGCCCACTCACCACCCCGGTCGGCGGGGGAATCCGCTCGCTGAACGTGGCGCTCCGCCAGCAGCTCGACCTCTACGCGTGCGTCCGCCCCGTACGGCACTTCAGCGGCGTACCGTCGCCCGTGAAGGAGCCGCAGCTCGTGGACATGACGGTCTTCCGCGAGAACTCGGAAGACATTTACGCGGGCATCGAGTACAAGCAGGGCACCCCCGAGAACGAGAAGATCAAGCGCTTTCTCATCGACGAGATGGGCGCCGACACGATCCGCTTCCCGGACACGACGGCGATCGGCGTGAAGCCCATCTCCGAGGAGGGCACGAAGCGCCTCGTCCGCTCGGCGATCGATTACGCCATCGAGCGAGACCACGACAGCGTGACGCTCGTCCACAAGGGCAACATCATGAAGTTCACCGAGGGCGCCTTCCGCGACTGGGGCTATGAGGTGGCCAAGGAGGACTACGGCGCCGAAGACCTCGACGGCGGCCCGTGGCAGGTCCTTACGCTCGACGATGGGCGCGAAATCATCATCAAGGACGTGATTGCTGACGCTATGCTGCAGCAGATTCTGACGCGGCCCGACGAGTACGACATCATCGCCACGATGAACCTGAACGGCGACTACATTTCCGACGCGCTCGCGGCGCAGGTGGGCGGCATCGGCATCGCACCCGGCGCCAACATCAACTACACCAACGGTCGCGCCCTCTTCGAGGCCACGCACGGCACCGCCCCGAAGTACGCCGGCATGGACAAGGTGAACCCGAGCTCCGTCATCCTCTCCGGCGAAATGATGTTCCGCTACATGGGTTGGAACGAGGCCGCCGATCTCATTATCGAGGGCCTGGAAACGACCATCGAGCAGAAGCGCGTAACGTACGACTTCGAGCGCCAGATGGAAGACGCCACGCTACTCAAGTGCAGCGAATTCGCCGAGGCACTCGTCGAGAATATGGACTGAACTTTTGGGTAGGGGCGTGGGTGAAAGAGAACACCCGCATGCCTTCACCTGCGCCCCTTCTTTTTCATTCTCGCCGATGCATCCCATGGAGTCTCGCACTACCACCTTGGTCGACGAGGACGACAACGAGTTTGTCGTCCATACGCCCCGCGGCGTGGGCGACGACGTGGCGGACGAGCCCGCCCACCACAAGTTGATCGTAGGGCACTGGCAAGATATCGCTGCTGCCTCCCACCTCGGCTTCAAGCGGTACGGCATTGGCGCCGTGATCGTCCAGGAACGGGACAGCCGTGCCGACGAGGTGGAGCATGACTTTGAGGCGCACAGCCTGTCCTACGCCCCGGCGAACAGCAACTGGATCATGGAACGGTCCCATGGCCCCATCGGCCAGTGGCTCGACGACCAGTTCCAATCGTATGATCCGAACGAGATGGTCCTCGTCCTTTTTCCAGCGGACGGCACGGTGCACGCCTATGCCGTCGAGGGCACGCCCAGCCCGCCGTACGCCTTCAAACTGACCCGTGCGCAGTACAACTGAGCCCACCCCCAACGGGGGGCGATGGCCGCTTGCGGTCAGGCCCTCGCTCCCGGGGTTCCTGCTTGGATAGTCATCTAGTCACTACGTCTAGTCACTACGTCTTCCGTCTGCACGTGACGCGAGCGGAGCAAACCCTCCCGTGACCTGGCGACCGCCCTCCCCTTTACCCCCACCTTCCACCCTCTCTTTTTCCATGCGCCCCATCGTTCAGATTTCGCTCGACCTCACCGACATTCCCGAGGCGTTAGAGACCGCCGAAATGGCCATGCGCGCCGGCGTCGACTGGCTGGAGGTCGGTACGCCCCTCATCCTGGCCGAAGGCATGAACGGCGTCCGCGCCCTGCGCGACGAATACCCCGACACGCCCATCGTGGCCGACCTGAAGACGATGGACGGCGGCTGGCTGGAAGCCGAAATCATGGCCAAGGCCGGCGCAACGCACGTGGTGGTGATGGGCCAGGCCCACCGCGAGACGATCGAGCTCGTCGTGCAGGCGGGCGAGGACCTCGGCGTCGAGGTCATGGGCGACAACATGGCCATGCCGGACCCGGTGGAAGGCGCGCGCTACCTCGCCGATTTGGGCTGCGATTACATCATCCACCACATCGGCTACGACTATCGTAACCTGCGCGCCGAACGCGGCGAATCCGCGCCCTCGCCGCTCGACGACCTCGCCGCCATCGTCGACGCGGTGGACATTCCCGTGCAAGCCGTGGGCGGGCTCTCTATCGAGCAGGCGATCAAGACGCCGGAATACGGCGCGCCGCTCGTCGTGATCGGGGCGCCCCTGGCCATCGAAGCGGACCGATTCGAGACAGCCTCCGGCATGGAAGACGTCTTGCGCACGATCTGCGACGAAGTTCATGCCTACGGCGACGTTCCGCTCTCCAGCCCCTCCGCGTGAGCCTGTAGTCTCCTCTCCCACTTACCACCAGTCCCTTACGGCCCTATGACCTTGCCCCAAACGATGCCGGCGCTCGTCAACTACGCCCCCGAGGCCGGCAGCGTGGAGCTTCGCGACGTTGACGTCCCTGCCATCAGCGACTCGGATGTGTTGCTCGCCGTCGAGGCGGTGGGCATCTGCGGCAGCGACCTCCACCAATGGCAGAACAGCCACAGCTGGCCGGTCAACTACCCGTGCACGCTTGGCCACGAGTTTGCCGGCACCATCGCAGCAACGGGCGCACGGGTCGATCGCTTCGCCAAGGGCGACCGGGTGGTGAGCGAAACAGCCGCCGTTATCGACCCCGACTCGCCGTACACCCGGCAGGGCGAGTATCAGCTCGACCCGAACCGGCTCGGCTTCGGCTACGGCGTCGACGGCGCCATGGCGACGTATGCCAAAGTGCCCGAGCGCTGCCTGCATGCGATTCCCGATGATCTCGCCTTCGAGAAGGCGGCACTGACCGAGCCCTGCTGCGTGGCCTTCAACGCCGTCTGCGAAAACGCGACGGTCCGGCCCGGCGACCACGTGCTCGTTCTGGGCCCGGGTCCGATTGGCCTACTCTGCGCGCACATGGCGTCCTTGAGTGGCGCGAGCCGCGTGATCGTGGCCGGCCTTCCCTCCGACGCGCGCCGCCTGGAGGCCGCCCGCCAGCTCGGTGCGGATACGACGCTGGACGACCCCGACGCGGTGCCCGCCGTTGTGAGCGAACTCGGCGACGGGATGGGGGTCGACGTCGTCATCGACGCGGCCGGCGTCTCGGCCACGCTCAAACAGGCCATGGAGGTCGTGCGGCCGGCCGGCCACATCACGAAGGTGGGCTGGGGCCCGCAGCCGATGGAATACAGCCTCGACCCGGCCGTCCAGAAGAACGTGACCATCCAAGGGAGCTTCTCGCACAACTGGCCCATGTGGGAGCGCGTCATCCGCATGCTCGCCATCGAACAGATCAATCTCGATCCGATCATCGACCGCGTGGCCGGACTCGACGCCTGGCGCGACTGCTTCGACAAGATGCACGACAAGCAGTACGTGAAGGCCGTCCTCACGCCATCGGATGCGCGCCCCGCCGCCGAGCAGGCGGCGCAGGATGCCGCCCACGCCCCGGCCTAAGCGGCCTCTTCAGGGCGGCCGGTAGCCTTCTGACCTCAATGTGTCCCTTATGCTTCAAGGTAAACCGCTTTTCCAAGACGTTCAGGTGTGCGATGACGAAGCCGCCTTTTGGTGGCTGGGCCAGCACAGCTTCCTCTTCAAGCTGGGCACAACGCGTTTCCTCATCGACCCGTTTCTCACCGAGATGGAGGAGCGCACCCTACCGCCGCTCTTTGCGCCAGCGGACGCGACCGAGACCATCGACCTCGTCCTCTGCACGCACGACCACCTCGATCACATCGACCCGGCGGCCATCCCGGGCCTAGCGGCGCACACGCCCGCGCGCTTCGTGGCGCCCCGGGCCCACGCCGAGCGCATGCGATCGCTCGACGTGCCCGACGACCGGCTGATCACGCTCAACGATGGGGAATCGGTGACGCTGAACGACCTGACGATCCACGCGATTAAGGGCGCTCACGAGACGTTCGACCAGACCGACGAGGGGCTTTTTCCCTACCTGGGCTATGTGGTCGAGGGGGCGGGTAAAACCATTTACCACGCCGGCGATACCGTCTGGTGGGAGGGGCTCCAGGCCCGGCTCGCACAGTGGCGCTTCGACGTGGCCATGGTGCCCATCAATGGCCGCGACGCGGAGCGGTACGCGAACGACATCCTGGGCAACATGACGTACCAGGAAGCCGTCGATCTGCTGGGCGGGCTGGACGTGAAGCTCAGCGTGCCCACCCACTACGATATGTTCGAGTTCAATAGCGAAGACCCCACTCTTTTCGCCGACTATATGCGCGTCAAGTACCCCGACCACCCCGTGTGGATCGGCACCCCCACCGAACGCGTCTGCCTCTG
>JAAAPH010000173.1 GCA_009908415.1 Bacteroidota bacterium | reverse complement strand
AGCGCCCGATGGCCTGATACAGCCGGCCCTGCGCATGCAAGAGGGCGGTGGAATCGGAGGCCGCGTCCAAGCGGGCGCTGATGGCGGCGAGCCCCGCCGCATAGTCGCCTACCGCCTCGAACGTGGCGGCGTACCCTACGGCCGCGGGGTCACCCGGCGCCCGCTCCAGCACGGTGCGATAGAGCGGGCGGGCGTCATCGTACGCCCCGGCGTGGAGGTGCCGATCCGCGCGCTGTCGCAGGCTGTCGACATCCTGGGCCTGCAGGGGCAGGATCGACGCCCCGAGGACCGCGCAGGCTGCTACGCTGAAAAGAAGGAAACGGCTACACACGGTCGCGACGTAAGCGAAGTCCATCAAACTTCGGGGCAAGCACCCTTTCCGCAGCTTCCTCTCGGTCGCCGCGCAAGCATCCGCTGGCGGATGGTGCTTCCATAATACCCACTCGGAGGCAACGCGGAGCATACGACATTTCGGTGGGGGTTGCATGCCCGAGCGCCTCGTGCGGTCACGAGATGCACCCTGGTGCAACGGATACCACGCTGCCGGCGAAGGCCTTGGCACGGTATGTGTTGCCTAACCCGTACTGGCCCGAGTGGATGTTAAAGTTAAGAACTTCAACCGGCGATGCGCGCGGTCGTTTCTGTGTCGGCCATTTTTTGTAGCGCTGGAGCACGCCGCCGGGCTCCTCGGTTCAGCGGGCGATTTTTCATGGCCGCCCCTACCTGCCCTTCGACCGCTTGGGCTTCCGGGGTCGGTTTTGGCCTCGCTAGAATCTGTGGAGCAAGCCGAACACGCACACCGTGCCTCTCGCTTGCTTTGCCGAGTCCTGGCCGGAGGCAATCTGAGCGCACCACGTGCGCGCCTCCTTGGTACTTGTGCGACGCGCTGCTCTGTGCTATCCTTTGCGACGGTATATAGCGCCCGATGATGACGCGCCGCTCCCATCGAGCGCCACCTGCCCGTTGAGTCTCTCGCGACAATGTCTTTTTCTCCTGCTTACCAACGCGTCGTACGCCCCATGAGCGTTCTGCTCGGATATGGCGTGCTGTTCGCGCTGTTCGAAACGCAGGCCACCTTCTTTGAGGTACGACCGGGCGTCAGCCTCTATTATCCATCCGCGGGGCTCAACCTTGCGCTCGTTCTCCTCTTCGGCTTGGAGTACACGCCGGCCATTTTCCTTGCGGGACTGGCAAGCAGCCAGTGGATCAACCTGCCCGCCATTCCCTTCCACCACTTTCTCATTCCAGGGCTAGCGATTACGGCAGGCAACGGCGTCGCGGCCTGGTGGCTGCGACGAACGCTGCAGGCACGTTCGCTCTTCTCGCCGGGCACGGTTCTGCGACTGGTAGGGGTCATGGCGGCACTAGCCGGCTGGAACAGCCTATCCGCGGTGAGTGGATACGTACTCACAGGCATGGAAGGCTATGCGCTCAACACGGCGGGCGCCACCGCCTTGTTGTGGTGGGTGGCCGACTGGGGCGGCATGCTGATTTGCACGCCGCCGCTGCTGCTCGGCGCCCTCGCCGTCTTCGGCTCGGACACGCTGGGAACGTGGGCCGAGGACGTGTCGGTCCGCTGGGCCCCCACGCCGCAGAGCGCCCTTGAACTAGTGGCTGAGACGGCCACCATCGCCCTGAGCCTCTACGCCGCCTTCTTCCTGATCGACGGCCCGCACCTGTTGTACCTGTGCTTCCCGCCGCTGCTCTGGATGGCGCTGCGGCACGGGCTTCCACGGAGCACGCTCGGCGTCCTGCTCATCAGCCTGGGCGCCGCCATCGCCCTTCGCGTCCTGGACGACCCGGGCTCCATGCTCCAACTCCAGCTCTTCGTGATCGCCCTCGGCCTGACGGGGCTCTTCCTCGGCGCCCTCGTGTCCGAACGCAAGCGCGCGGTGCACACCCTCCGGCGGGGCCTGGAGGCGCTCGATGCGACGGACCCGGTCGCCGCTACAGCGCCGGCGTCCCGGTCGCTGTTCGACGCCGACGGCCTTCGGATGACCGACACGCTCCACGCCGGGCAACAGCGGCTGGCCGACAAGGCCGGCGCCCTGCAGGACCAAAACCGGCGCAAGGACCAGCTCTTCAGCATCATCGCGCATGACCTCCGCAACCTGGTCGGCTCCTCAGCAAGCCTGGCGACAGTACTCAAAGAGGAGACCAGCACGCTGCCTCGCGAGTCGATCGCTCGGTTTGCCAACCACCTCAACCAGTCGACCTGGCAGGCGTCCGACCTGTTGGACGACCTGCTGGAGTGGGGCCGCATGTACGTCGGCGACGCCAACCACCGGATGGAGCGCATCCGCGTGAGGAGGTTCGTCGATGCGGCCGCGGATCACATGGTACAGCGCGCCGATCAGAAGCGCATTCGCCTGGACGCAGAGATCGACGCCGCCCTTGAGGTGCACGGCCACGCCGGCCTGCTTGAGTCGGTGGTGCGCAACCTCCTGTCGAATGCGATCAAGTTTTCGGAATCCGGCAGCCGCGTCGCGGTGCGGGCCACAGCGGCCCCCGGTGGCGTGACGATCAGTGTGCGGGACGAAGGCATCGGCCTTCCGCCCGAGCAGCTGGACACGCTGTTCGAGCCCACGGCCCGCACCTCCCGCGACGGCACCCAGGGCGAACGCGGAACGGGGTTGGGACTGGTGCTCTGCCACGACATCGTGGAGCAGCACGGTGGGACGATCTGGGCCGAGAACCAATCGACGGGGGGCTCGTCCTTTTCCTTCACGATTCCGACGCCGGCGGGCCGCTCTGCCCCCGAAGGCACGACGGCGCACTAGTCCGGCTGCACGGCGCCAAGCTGGTCGACCAACTCCTCGATCGAGTGGGCAACAAGGGCCTGCTTGTTGCCAAACCGGTGCGCGACGAACACGATGCTCTGCCCCGGCAGATTGTCCTTCACGACGAACCAGGGCGGCATAAGCGGATTCACGGATCGATGCTCGAAGCGGCGCTCCGCGCGTTCGATGGACGCCGCAATGCGGGCCGTTTCCGCTTCGGTGAAGCGCCCCTCGAACCCGACCAAATCATTATCGCTCATCGACCCTGTCTCCCCCTGTGCTAGTTTTTTGTTGCTTCGAGAAGCCCCTGAAGGTCATTACCCGTGGGAATCGGTGGCCGCCTGGAGGTCTGCAACGAGTTGCTGCACGGTGGCGGCCCGGAACGTGCGGCCATCCGCAAGCCGGGTGGCGGCTATCGACGAGGGGCCCGTGGAACGGACTTTCACGAGCAGCCACTGGGGCGGGCGTTCGCCAGAACGCACGTGGGCCTGCTCCAACGCGATAATGGCCTGTTGAATGGCGGCCCGCGTCTCTGAGCGAAACGCCCCGCGGAAGACGAGAGCGACGTCCTGATCCACGCCGTTCGTGCCGTTCCCATTGGGCTGCGAGGCATTAGGCTGAGGTTGACGGCGCATGGGCTCGTTTGGACGGTGAGCACCGGTGGTTTTACCAGGAGACATGGCCGTGGAGCGCCTCTCTTATACGTTGTTCAAAGGAGCGGGTCGGGGTCGTAGCGGGTCGGGGTCGTAGCGGGTCGGGGTCGTAGCGGGTCGGGGTCGTTCGCCGAATGCGAATCGGATCCAGCGAGACCCTTCGAGCAAAAGAGCGTCGAGCGTGCCGACGTGGAACGTTTCAGCGGCAGATAAGCGCAGAAACCGGCCATCGGTGCGGAGACCCCGACATCCTGCGGTAGAGCACATATTACATAGGGGACCACATGCTGAGTTGGATGGGGGAAATATATTTAACGCCGCCCCATCTTGCAATACATGGGCTTTTTCCGTGACGAGATGCCTCGCTCCGGCTCCGCAGAAGGCGACGCTCAGTGCTCGGTGAACGTCCTGCGGAGGACGTGCCCGGGCCGAGCGCCCGTGACGTCTCCCTCATGCAGCACGGCTTCGCCGGCGACAAACACGTGCTTTACGCCAGATGCGAACTGGTGCGGATCGGCGAACGTGGCATGGTCGATAATGGTCGCCGGATCGAACACCGTCACGTCGGCGATGGCCCCTTCCTGCAAAACGCCGCGGTCTGGAAGCGCCAGGCGGCGTGCGGGGAGCCCCGTCATCTTGTGGACTGCCTCGCGCATCGACAGGACGCCCTCTTCGCGCACGTGGTAGCCCAGCACGCGGGCAAAGGTGCCGTAGCTTCGCGGATGGGGGGCGCCCACGCCGGGCGCCGGAATGCCGCCATCCGAGGCAATCATCGAGGTGGAATGCTGCATGATACGCCGCACGTCTTCCTCGGCCATCGAGTGGAGCACGACGCGGCATCCGCCCTGCGCCTGCAAGTCGATAGCGAGCTCGGCGGCGGCCTCGACAGTGACGGGCTGCCCCCGCTCGGCAAGCACATCCGCCAAGCTCTTGCCGTCGAGCGCACCATTCCACGCACACCGCGAGAGCACGATGGTGGAGGGGTCGCCGCCCCGCTCGGCCTCAATATGGCGCGCGATGGCGCCGCGAATGCGCGAGCGCGTGTCCGGATCGTTCAGCCGGTCCTCCAGGGCACCGCTCCCGCCCTCGCGGCTCCAGCTGGGAAAGAGGATGGTGAGGCCTGTGCTGGAGGCGGCGTACGGGTACACGTCGCTCGTCACGTCGACGCCGCGGGCGCGAGCCTGCTCGATGCGCTGGAGCGAGGCCGTGCTGTTGCCCCACCGGTCCGGCCCCACGACTTTGTGGTGCGTCACCTGCCCGGCCACCCCCGCCCCTTCGGCGACCTGAATGACTTCATCCACGCTTTCGAGCAGTCGCCCGCCCTCGTCACGGATATGGCTGATGTAGAGCCCGTCGAACGGGGCCGTGACGCGGGCCAGATCGATGAGCTCGTCCGTGTCGGCGTACAGGCCGGGCGTGTACTCCAGCCCGGAAGACAGCCCGAAAGCGCCGTCCTCCATGGCCTGCCGGACCAGCGCCTGCATCCGCTCCAGCTCGGCGTCAGTGGGCGCGCGGTCGATGGCGCCCATCACGTGCCCCCGCACGGTGCCGTGCCCCACGAACAGCCCGATGTTGATGGCCGCGCCGGCCTCCTCCAGTGCGGTCAGGTAGCCGCCAATGGGGAGCGGCGAGCTGCCGTCCTGCCCGCCCATCGCGGTGGTCACGCCCTGGCGCAGGTAGCTTTCGGCCAGCGGGCGCTGCTGGATGTCGCTGCGTGCCCACGACGGGCTCGTGGCGTGGCTGTGGATGTCGATGAAGCCCGGCGCCACGGCCAGCCCGGTCACGTCGATGCGCTGCTCGGTCGCGGCCGCCGACAAGTCGCCGATCGCCGCCACGCGGTCGCCCCGCAATCCCACATCGGCCGTTCGGGGTGCGGCGCCCGTGCCATCGTACACCGTGCCGCCCTCCAGGATAACGGAAAAGGGCTGGGCATTCGACGGCATCCCGAGCGGGCCGGCCCAGAGCAGCGCAGCGAATAAAAGCGAAAGCGTGGAGCGAAAAACCATGGATCGAGAACTTGATGGATAATGCAGGAGCGGCAACAGCACGCTCTGCGGGAAAGAAATTACAGCGGCGTCACGAAGAAGTTAACACGCTGTTACACGCCGTGCAATCCATTACGCAGGAATGCAGCCCGTGTATTGGGTCGAACCTCTCCACAGGCATGCGCTTGTGATCTATCGCAATTGGGATTTCTTTCACCAACGCGTCCTCGACATGCGTTCGTTCCTCGCGGTACTCGCCCTCCTCTTCGCCCTGGGATGCTCACACCTTGCCGTCGCCCAAGAGCGTCCGTCCAACGGCGATGGGCGCGTCGAAGGGCAGGTGGTCGATGCATCCGACGAGCGCCCCCTCCCGGGGGCCACCGTGTCGGTCCGCACTCCGGCGGACTCGACGCTCGTCACCGGCAGCGTGACCGATAGCACGGGCGCCTTTGCCATCAACGATGTGCCGTACGGCACGTACACCCTCCGCATCAGCTTCGTGGGCTTCGCGACGAAGCGGTTGACCGATGTGCGCATTACGCGGCAGCGGCCGGAGCGCGAACTGGGCACCATCACGATGGCCCAGCAGACGGCGCAGCTGCAAGAGGTCACGGTGAGTGCCGAGCGGCCCGCCATGGAGATGCAGACGGATCGCACCGTGTACAACACGGATCGACAGCTGGTGACGGCCGGCGGGTCGGCGCGCGCAGTACTGCAGGACCTTCCGTCCATCCAGGTCGATATCGACGGGAGCATCAGCTATCGCGGCAACGAGGGCGTCGTCGTCCACATCAACGGCGAGCCCACGTCGCTCTCCGGGCAGTCGCTGGCCAACTTCCTGCAGAGCCTCCCGGCCTCGTCGGTGGAGCGTGTCGAGGTGATTCCGAACCCGTCGGCCAAGTACGAGCCGGAAGGCGCGGCCGGCATCATCAACATCGTGCTGAAGCGCAACCGGTCGGCCGGCTGGAGCGGCGGGTTCACGGCCGGCGGCGGCACCAATCAGTCGTACTCGCTGTCGGGCAACCTGGGCTACCAGAACGGTCCGTGGCGTCTGTTCACGAACTACGGCTTCCGGGGCGGCTCGGAGGATGAGGGCGGCGATCGCCTCCGTCGTAACCTGACAGAGAACCCGACGGAGGTGCTCGATCAGTCCAGTACCGAGAGCGAGTCCGACCGCGGCCACACGCTCAACACGCAGGCCGAGTACAGCCCCAGCGATGCGACGTCGATCTCCGCCGAGACCGTCCTGAGCATCGACACGGAGGACGCCGAGTCGCGCCGGAACTCGATCTTCGAGACGGCGGGCGGCACGCTGCTGGATCGGTACGCCCGCATCACGGGCGAAGATGGGGGCGAGCAGAGCATCGACACGCGCCTGTCGATGAGCCACGACTTCGCCCCGGACGATCACAACCTGGAGGCGGAGCTTCGCTACGAGAGCGAATGGGAGGACGAAGACGGCTCGTACCGAGAATTCGGACTCACCGAGGCCATGGAGCTCGGCCCGCGCCGGCAGCGCGAGCGCGAGAACATGAGCGAGCGGGAACAGGAAGGCACCCTCGAACTCGATTACGTGCGCCCGCTCGGCCGCTTCGACCTGGAGGCCGGCTACCAGGGCGAGTGGAGCACGGAAGACAACGACCAACGGTTCGAAATCTTCAACGACGGCGCCGACGCGTGGCGCACCGAGGAGATCAGCTCATTCGACTTTGAAGAGCAGACGCATGCCGCGTACGCCCTCCTCACCACGCCGCTCAGCTCGTCGTTCGACCTCAAGGTGGGCGCACGCGCCGAGCAGGCCATCACGACGTTCACGCTGCCGGCGCGCGACGACGCATACGACAACAACTACTTCAGCGTCTTCCCGAGCGCGTACCTGACGTTCAAGCCGAACGAGCAGTACCAGGCGCGGCTCTCGTACAGCAAGCGCGTGCGGCGCCCGAACTCGTGGCAGCTCAACCCGATCGACGACAACGAAGACCCGAACTACCGTCGCGTCGGCAACCCCCAGCTCGACCCCGAATACATCCACGCCTTCGAGCTCAGCCTGACGCGCAAGTGGGCGCCGGTGACGCTGTCCGTCAATCCGTTCTTCCGCCGGACGGTCAACGAGATCGAGCGCCGGCGGCGGTACGAAGACAACGTGACGATCACCGAGTTCGCCAACTTCGCGTCGAGCAACTCCTACGGGCTGGAGGTCGTCACCTCGCTGCAGATGGACGACTGGGTGCGCGGCAATATCAGCCTCAACGCCCACCGCGTGGTCACCGACGGAAGCAACTTCACCACCGACCGCAGCAACGACGCGATGGAGTACTCGGGCCGTACGAACCTCACGTTTAGCCTCGGTGAGGGCGTCGACCTGCAGTTCAGCCAGTTCTACCGCGCGCCGCTGGACATCGTGGGCGGACGGATGGGGGCGTTCACGAGCAGTGATGTCGCCATCCAGAAAGAGCTCTTTGACGGCCAGGGTAGCCTGAGTCTGCGCGCCAGTGACGTGTTCGACAGCATGAACTTCTCCATTCGGCAGCAACTCAACGGCCGCTACACGCAGAGCACGTACGATTGGAGCGAGCGGCAGATCATGGTCACCTTCTCGTACAGCTTCGGCAACAACGACCGGCGCGGCGGCCGCGGTGGCGGACGGCGCGGCGGTCGGTAAACCTCCCAGTGGTTCTCCGTGCAACGAATGGATGCAACCAAGGATATGGTGCCCCAAAACCGCCCGCCCCGGCCGCCTCGCCATGGCCACAAGCCGGAACCCCCGACGACCGGACACGACGAGCCTACAGAGGAAGCGGAAAATATGAGGATCCGGGGCCGCCTGATGGATATCCTGAGCCGCTTCATCGAGGAGCAAGGCATGACGCAGCACGAGGCCGCTGATCTCTTCGGAGTGTCTCAGCCCCGCATCTCGAATCTGATGAACCGAAAGACCGAGAAATTCTCGATCGACGCGCTGGTGAACATGCACGCGAAGACGGGGGCTACCGTCCGCCTCACCGTGGCGATGCATGGGGATCCCTCCGCGTAGCGAGCGGCGCGTCTTTAACCCAAAGCGGACGGGTGCTCCCCGACGGGCGGCCTCGTCGTGGTTCGACCACGTCCTGGTTGGAGGTCCCCCGTAGCCGTGGGCGGGTTTCCGTTTCTACGATTTCCTCAAGATCTGTGAGGAGGCTCCATGGCCCAACGGATGAACCTTCGAGAGCAAGTTTTGAACGAGTTGGGACAGGCCATTGCACGCGGCGAGCTGTCCCCCGGAGATCGGCTGCCCAACGAGGCGGATTTGGGCGAGGAGTATGGCGTAAGTCGCACGGTAGTGCGCGAGGCGATCAAAGGATTGGCCGCGCGCGGCTTGGTCGCCTCACGCTCGCGGGTCGGCACGGTCGTATGCGCACGGGATCAGTGGAAACTCCTAGACCCCGACGTCTTGTCCTGGACCTTCCAGTCCGATCCGTCTTCGGACGTGCTCTGGAAGCTCACTGAGACGCGCCTCGTCGTTGAGCCGGTGGCTGCAAAATGGGCCGCGGAGCGGGCCGATGCGGACGAGAAGGATCGCATCGAACGCTGCTTCAAGCACCTTGAAGAGGCAGTGGGCCAGCAGGCGAATTGGATCCAAGCCGACGTGGCCTTTCACGACAGCATCCTGATGGCGTGTCACAACGAGTTGATCGTAAACCTCGTGCGCACGCTACGCGGCGCGCTGCACGAGAGCCGGGAAGCGACCGTCATGATCGCGAAACAACACGGAGCACGGCACGGGGCCGCGACGCAGCAAGCGTTGGAGCTGCACCGCGAGCCATACGAAGCGATCATGGAGGGCGATGGGGACCGAGCCCACGAAGGCATGCAGGCGGTCATTCGATGGGTGCTGAACGTGATCCGTTCACACCGTGCCGGGGCGTAACGTCCACCGGGGCGCCCTCCGCCGTCCTAATACCCCGAAGGATTTCGCGCTGAAGTGGCGCTTGACCCGCAGGGCCCCCTCCCCTCGGCAGTCCCGGCCACAGCGCGCAGGACGAACACGTCGCAGACGCGAACGGTGCGTTTGAGCCCACCGATGAACCCTGCACGCCCCTCCCCGTTAAATATGAAGCAATTGTTAAGATTCATACTCAATGAGGGGGGAGAGTTATGGAAACGCGCGTCCGCGATTTACTTCGTCGCAAAGGCCATGACGTCGTCGCCACGGCGCCGACAGCCACCGTCCGGGAGTGCATTGCCACGATGGTGAAGCACAACGTCGGCTCCATTGTGGTGATGGACGGCGCCGAGGTCGCCGGCATCTTCACCGAGCGCGACTACCTGCGCCGCATCGCGTTGCGCGGCCGCACGTCGCGGACGACCCGGGTGGAGGAGGTGATGACCCCCGACGTGATCCGCGTCGAGCCAGACACGCTCGTCGAGCAGTGCATGCAGATCATGACGGCGCACAAGTGCCGCCACCTTCCCGTCGTGGACGACGGGAAGCTCGTGGGCATCGTGTCCATCGGCGACTGCGTGAAGCAAGTTTCGCACGACGCGCAGTCGGAAGCGGACACGCTGAAAGCCTACATCACGGGCCAGTACCCGGCGTAGTGCCAGAGGCGGGGGACTGCTCGGCCCCCCGGCCGTCGTCGGTGAGCACCACGAAGTCGCCCAGCCCGGCGTGCGCGTCGGGGTCGAAGCGCGCAACGTCGTCGGATGGACGAATCGTCACGATGAGCGAGCGCGCACTGGGCCGATAGTGGGCGAGCTGTTCGGGCGTCCCCGTGCCTTCCGACACGTGAAAGCTGCCGGTGACGTGCAGCACAAGGGCGCCGGGGGTGTTCATCAAGTGCCGGGCGAGGGTGTGCGCCATCGTCGCATCCCACAGCGCCTGTGCCTGAAGCAGGTGTCCCATCGCGGCGCCGTGGTGCGCTCCAGGCGCCTGGTCGGAATCCGTGGCAGTGGTGTCAACCTCGGCGCCGTGCGGAGAATCTGCGGTGGAGTCGGCAGGAGGCCTACCCGCATGCATGCGCGCCATCCACTTGGCGCGGTACGCCGCCGAGGGGCCGGGCGGCGGCAGCGGCGGCAGCCATTGCTTCGCCGAGGACGGCAGGGCGTCGAGCGCTTCCAAGCCGAGCCGCGCCACCCGGTTCACGTACCGCCGCGGCGCATTAGCGGCCAGCACCGCCACGTCGTTCGCCTTGGCGTACTCGACCAGCGGCCGGTACGCGGAGGGGTAGTTCGACCAGAGGCGGCTGCTCGCCACGAAGTGCCGCTCCGTAATGAGGCCGGCCAGGTACTCGTCGAGGATCGGCTGCACGTCCCGCGCGAGCATCTCAAGCGACACAGCGACGGCGCGCTCCGTCGTGTCTGCCGTGCCGTACTGCCGGTGCGCCATCCGGACCAGCTCGTACTGGAGCGCGTGGGCGGTGGGATCGTCGTGCGTCTCACCGATGAAGACGACATCGGCGTGCGCCATAGCGGCCACCACGTCGCCGAGGGGGGCGGGGGTGCCTTCGCCGGTGTAAACGCGATAGCTGGTGTCTGGCGCGGCGGGTTGTGCGCGCGTGGGATGCACGGCCGTCGCCATCAGCCACAGCGCGGCGAGGCCGGCGATGAACGCGCGGAGCGCCGTCCTGCGCGCGGTCGTACGGGGGTGCCGCGTCGTAGCCTCATGCATGCTGCGCGTCGACCGACTCCGATTCGCTCTCTGCCTCGTACTGCTGGACGACCTCTTCGACCAATTGCGCAAGGAGTTCGGGAGCATCATCGGCGAGGTCTTGGACCAACTCCACGAAGCGCTGCATCTGGTCGCGCGTCACCTGGTCTTGGTCGCGCAGCCGATCTTCGAGCAGCTCGGTCGCTTGCTCCTGGATCGACAGCTCGCGCTCGGGCAGCTCGTGGCGTTCGATCTCCACGCCGTAGCGCTTTGCCGTGCGGATGAGTTGGAACTCGTCCTCGTGCGTGGCCAGCACGATGGTTGTCCCCGACTTGCCGGCACGGGCCGTGCGCCCGGCGCGGTGGATGAAGTACTCGCGGTCCTGGGGCACGTCATACATGAACACGCAGTCCAGGTCGGAGATGTCGATGCCGCGCGCCGCGACGTCAGTCGCCACGAGGAAGCGGAGGGTGCCCTCGCGGAGGCGACGCATGGCCTTCTCGCGGGCCTTCTGCGACAGGTCGCCCGAAATCTCGTCGGCGTCGTAGCCCTGATTCTGGAGGCACTCGGCGAGGTAGCTGACCTCCCGCTTCGTGTTAGCGAAAATGATGGACGACGCGGGCGCCTCCGCCTCGATGATGCGCATCAGCGCCCGGTCCTTCTCCATCTGCGGCACGAGGTAGTACCGGTAGTCGATATTCTCGACGTGAACCTGGTCGGAGCTGAGCGAGAGGAAGCCGGGGTCGCGCAGAAACTCGCGGGCCATCCCGCGCACCTTGGGCGGCATGGTGGCGCTGAACATGTACGAGCTGCGGTCCTTCGGCAGGCGCTTCTCGATGTCCTTCATGTCCGGGTAGAAGCCCATCGAGAGCATCTCGTCGGCCTCATCCAGAATGAAGAAGTCGAGCGTGTCCGTGTTGAAGTTGCCCTTCTTGATGTGGTCGAGCGTGCGGCCCGGCGTGCCGGCGACGAACTGGGCCCCGCCTTTCAGCGCCTTGATCTGCGGCCCATAGCTGACGCCGCCATAGAGCAGCGCGGCGTCGAGCTCGTTCGTCTCGGGCGTAGCGATCTTCATCCGCTTGAACTCCTCGTACACCTGCCGCGCCAACTCGCGCGTAGGCGTGAGAATGAGCACCTGCGCCTCCTTCCGGCTGGCATCCAGCAGGTCGAACATGGGAAGCAGGAACGCGCCCGTCTTGCCCGACCCGGTGCGCGACTGCACGATGAGGTCGCGGCGGTCCAGCATGTACGGGATGGCCTTCTCCTGCACGGGCATGAGCTCGGTCCAGCCCGCTGCGTGGAACACCTGCTCCACGATATCCGGGAGGTTATCGAGCGTCATCTCGTCGAGCGGGGGGTCCGGCTCACTGAACTCGCTGGTCTCCTTCCCCTTCTTGCGTTGGGCCCGCTTTGTGAGATCGATCGTCTGGACGAACGAGTTTTGCGGCGTGTCGGTGGTTTCGGCGGCGTCAGTCGACATGTGCAGAGACAAACGGTTGTAAAGGCTTAGGCAGCAGCGTCTGCGAACAGCGCGCGGCGATCGGGCAGGGCTTCCTTCGTGGGGCCGCATGACCGTTTCGCATCATGCTCTACGCGCCAGCGACAGCGAACGATCCTGCATGGCGCGGACGCGAAGAGAATGTCCGTGTTAATTTCTCACGTTAGGCCCCCCATGCCGAGGCCGCAGGCTACATCGCGAGGCCGCCATCGACGTGGAGCACGTGGCCGGTGATGTAGTCTGCGGCGGGGGACGCTAGGTACAACACCCCCGACGCGACGTCCTGCGGGCGGGCGGGGCGACCGAGCGGCACGGCGTCGAGCATCGCCTCCTGCGCGCTGTCGCTCAACTCGGCGGTCATATCCGTCTCCACGAAGCCGGGGGCCACCACGTTGACGGTTACGCTGCGGCTGCCGAGCTCTTTCGCCAGGCTTTTCGAGAAGCCGATGATGCCGGCCTTCGACGCCGCGTAGTTTGTCTGCCCGGGGTTGCCGGTCACGCCCACCACGGAGGAGATGTTGATGATCTTCCCGCCGCGCTGCCGCATCATCGGGCGGTAGGCGGCCTTGCAGAAGTTAAAAACACCCTTCAGGTTGGTTTCGATGACGGCGTCCCAGTCGTCTTCCTGCAGGCGGAGCAGCAGTCCATCGCGCGTGATGCCGGCGTTGTTGACCAGCACGTCGAGCGTCTCCCAGGCCTCAAGGACCCGGTCAACCGTCGCTTGAGCGGCGTCCATCTCCGCCACGTCGCCCTGAATGGCGAGCGCCTCGACGCCTTGGTCGGTCAGTGTGTCGACCAGTTCGTCCGCCGCGTCGGAGGACGACCGGTACGTAAACGCCACCCGCGCCCCGGCCTCCGCAAACGCGTCGACGAGGGCGCGCCCGATGCCCCGCGTGCCGCCGGTTACAAGAACGCTCTGATCACTAAGATTCACTTGCATGGAATGGTGGAACGGTGAAATGAGAGGATCTGCGGGAGGCGGATACTCGATGCCGCATCGGCTCAAGCCGCCTAAAAGGTCCACGAGAAGTAGTAGCGTCCGCCCGGCGACTGATTGACGTACAGCCGGAGCTCCTGCACGTCCGCGAGGAGATCACGCCCGTCCACGTCGCGCCGGAAGTAAAACGTGTTGCGGCGATAGAGGGTACGGTTTCCTGCGATGAAGGCCTCGGCGGGCGGTTCGTGGTCCACCCGATCGGGCTCGTAGCGATTGCCCTGCCCATCGCGGAGCGTCACTCGGCTGCCGGGCCCGCCGACCAGCGTGCTCCCGATGCCGCGCCCAAACGGCGGGGAGCCGATGAAGCGGTACAGGTCAATTTGCAGCACCTGCTGATGCTCCTGCCGCCGCTGGGCCACGCGCTGCTGCGCCAGGTCCTTGGAGAGGTTGTCGACGGCCTCCTCGGCGACCAGCGAGGCGATGGACAGGTCGAGGCTCCATAGCGTCGCGAAGGTGCGGAACGACCGAGAGGCGTCGAAGGTGCGCTGGGCCGTCTGGCTGACCCACGTGACGGACCAGTCGCGCATCAGCTGCTCGTAGGAGCGGTCGAGCTGAATGTCAATCTGATTCTCCTTCTCCACGATGGTGAGCGTCTCCAGCGAGTCGGGATGGCTCGGCACGTCGGCGTTACTGGGCAGATACCCGTACGCGATGCGCGTTTCGTCCGCGGAGAAGCTGCCGCTGCTCGCGCAGCCGCCCAGCAGGAATAGCGCCAGGCCGAGCAACCCCGCCGTGAGGTACCGGAGTCCCCCCCGCGTTGCCGTGTGAGCGATAGCGGTGCAGTATGCCATACGGGTTGCCTCCGGCGCCGGGCGCCAACGATTTAAGCCACGGTGCCCCCAAGGTACGAAAGCGCACCCGAAAAGCTACAACGGACAGCTCACGCCTCGGCAAGCGCCTCCAACGCGTCGGCCGTGCCCGCACCCTGCATGTCGACGTCGCGGCCCAGCGTGCGCCGCACGAGGCCGCGCAGCACCTTGCCCGCCCCCACCTCAACGAAGCGCTCGGCCCCATTCTCGTGCATCCGACGCAGCGTCTGCGCCCAGCGCACGGGGGCCCGGAGCTGTTCGAGCAGCCGCTTTCGAATTTCGTCCGGATCGGTGGTGGGCCGGCCCGTTACGTTCAGGTACACCGGACACGGCGGCGGCTGGATGTCGACCGCGTTGAGCACTTCTGACAGGCCCTCTTCGGCATATTCCATGAGCGGCGAATGAAACGCGCCGCTGACCGGCAGCCGAA